>NZ_JBFRSX010000057.1:0-208 GCF_041473835.1 Vibrio sp. 10N.222.55.A1
CTTAAAGATGGTGGAGCTATGCGGGATCGAACCGCAGACCTCCTGCGTGCAAGGCAGGCGCTCTCCCAGCTGAGCTATAGCCCCATCTAGGTCGATATTGGTGGGTCTGAGTGGACTTGAACCACCGACCTCCCGCTTATCAGGCGAGCGCTCTAACCAGCTGAGCTACAGACCCAATATCGTCTCTTAACTTTTCTAAACCTAATCA
>NZ_JBFRSX010000058.1:0-20152 GCF_041473835.1 Vibrio sp. 10N.222.55.A1
AGTATGCTCCCGCCCTGTAGGGCAGAACGTTCGGAAATACAAAGGCAAGATGTTAATCAAGCCTGCGAAAAAGAATGTGAAAGTCTTTTTGAAAAACATAAAAGATTATCTCGATAGTCACAAAACGGCTCCAGCGAGTGCAATCATTGCCAAGTTGAACCCGATGATCAGAGGGTGGTGTAATTACCATCGTTGGATCTGTGCTAGTGAGACATTCAAGTATGTAGATTACCGAATCTGGAAGATGCTTTGGCGTTGGTGTCGACGTATCCATTCTAATCGCCGAAAACGCTGGATTAAAGATAAATACTTTAAGTCAGTAGGGGATAGGAATTGGGTATTCAGTGCACCAAGACCAAAAGAGGAAGATGGCTACTACCGTTTGCTTTACGCATCGAGAGTGAAAATCGACAAGCATGTAAAGATTAAGGCATTAGCGAATTGTTACTTACCAGAAGATGAGCAATATTTTGAAAGTTTGACGATCAGAAGATTGAAGAAATCTTTATCAGGTAACATGAAGCTTTGGAAGATTGCCGAAAGGCAGGGTTTCCAGTGTGCGGTATGCCACCGGCAGTTTGCCTCTGAAGATGAATGGGATGTTCACCATATCATTCGACGAGTCGATGGTGGTTCGGACAATAGCGAAAATCTTATGATGTTGCATATTAATTGTCATAGGCAATTACATGTTTGAGTTGCTGGCATTTACTTAGGTAGGTGCTTATAAAGGCTTGAGCCGTATGCGGGGAAACTCGCACGTACGGTTCTTAGGGGGCGGTGTCGCAGTAATGCGTCGCTGCTACCCTACATCATCCCCCTTTCTCTATAGCAGAGAAAGTCACACATAAGCTTTAGAAAACGGAGACTTCGGTCTCCGTTTTTTTGCTCTTAAGCCTTATTTATTCGCATCCCGTATCTGTATTTCAGCTTCACCATCACCCTTTTTTCCAAAGCTCCTTGGTCAGCCTGCCTTGTGCGTAAACTGTTGTTCATCAATTTTTTGCAGCATCATGTCACGCTTAAATGGTTTTGGAAGATAATCGTTCATTCCACACTCGAAGCAACGTTTAATATCATCATCGAGTACGGATGCCGTTAAAGCGAGGATATGTGTTGCCTGAAGTTGCAGGTTTTCTTCATAGCGCCTGATTCGCTCTGTTGCCTCAAAGCCATCTACATTCGGCATCATGCAGTCCATCAAGATAAGGCCGATGTCTTGATGATGCCCTTTATATAAATCAATCGCTTCTTGTCCATCATTGGCAACCCAATATTCAATCCCTAACTTATCTAAATTGATACATACCACCTTCTGGTTTACGCGGTTATCTTCAACTACGAGGACTTTTTGACGTACAGTCGCTTCTATCGGCTCAGGTTGATGTTGAGGGGGTTGTGGCTGTGACCTTTCAAGCACGGAGTTCAACATGCTACTTAAGCGGGAACCGAGCATAGGAAGAGTCACATAGCCTGAGATAAAATGACACTCACTCATAGGATCACTAAGATTATCTTTCACTATGATGATTTTCACCTCTGGTGCTAAGCGATGCAGTGTTTTGGCTTGGTTAATATCTTCCATCAAAGCGATCTCTGGGAGGTCAGTTGCCGCCAAGTTTGTTTCGATTGATTTTAGTTGTGGTGAGTAACCAAGGCGGAACAAGTCATCGAGTAAAAGTTTCGATGGCGCATCTGAATAATAGACAACGGTTTGTTTACGATTTTTATGTTCAGAATGATCTGATGGCACTACGGCTAATTGGAAATGAAAGCAACTGCCCACGTCTTTCTCTGACTCAACGCTTATCGAGCCTCCCATCATTTCCATCATACGTGACGAAATACTAAGCCCTAATCCGGTCCCCGCAATATTGGAGGTGATGTTGGTATCTTCTTGGCAAAACGCTTTGAAAATGTGCTCTTGTTGGTCTGCTGCGATACCAATACCTGTATCTCGAACAGAAAACTCGACCACACACTCTGTTTCCAATGATGGAAGCCGTTTAGCGGTGAATACGATAGAGCCTTGTTCTGTAAACTTGATCGCATTTGAGGCTAAATTCATCAACACTTGGCGAATTTTATTCCCATCAACATGAATGTACTCTGGGAGCTCGCCATCAATTTCAACTTCCAACTTAATCTGCTTTTGATAAGCTTTAGAAGAAATCAGAGTCACGCTATCAAACAGCAGCTCTCTTAAGTCTGTCGTATGTGGATTAATTTCCAGTTTACCCGATTCAATTTTGGACAGATCGAGAACATCGTTGATCAACATAAGTAAGGTTTGAGAAGAGGTATAGATAGTCCCAAGGCAGTCTTTCTGTTCTGCGGATAGTTTGGTTTCTGCCAGTATTTCTGACATACCAATCACGCCATTAAGCGGTGTCCGTATCTCATGAGACATATTGGCAAGAAAGGCACTTTTTGCACGGTTTGCTTGTCGTGCTTTCTCTTGTGAAACAATCAATTGAGTTTCAAGTTGACTGGCACGCCACACAACATAAAGCAGCACCAGTAACGTCACCCCTCCTAATGCGGCTGTCGATAAGTAGCTGTACAACTTTATCTGCGTCAGGCTCTCTGCGATCTGCTTGGGTGTTTCGGTGAAAAGTAAGTTGAGCTCATCTTCAACATGATAAATACTGCTGGTGAGTTCTCCTTTGAGGCCGCTATCAGAGCTGTACCCGACACTCTTTAACCCTCGCTGCAATCGCCAAAAGTGGCGTTTAAAATTATTAAACGAAGCTAATGCACTGATCGTTCGGGAATTCTGTTCTATTTCATCTTGGATTTTGAACAATGAATCGACAATCTTATCTAATGTTGTCTGATCAAAATCGGTAAAGAACTGATACATGAGATCTTGTGTTTCTAAAGTCAATTCTTCAAGCTGCACATTATTGGATTCATGTACGAAGCGCTCAAGTGTCAACGCTGCATTTTTTAGTTTCTCAATGAGCCCAATTTGGTCCCTCTTGCCATGTATGCTGACTAACTCAAGGGCTAATAATGTAAAGGCGGTGTGGTACTCGTCGAGATACTCGACAACTTTGGCATAATTAAAAGAAATATTGAGGTCGCTTCGTACGATTTTCCCATCGATCTCAGCCAGCTTTTCGATCAGCTGACTTCGCTTTATATTGAGTTGTTCTTGAATCTCTGGTTGCCTTGTGGAAACAAACTGCTGCTCTTGTCGTCTGACAGAGAGCATAACGCTATAAGCTTCAGAAAGACTGAGCTGGAGATTAATCATGTCCTGCTCTTTGTTCTTCAGAGCATGGCTAACATAGATATAGAGGCCTAAAAATAACACGATAGCCAAAAAACCACGCGAAATAATCGCTTTAATGGTCTGTTTATTCGTAGGTTCCTTAATCATGCTATTCCCACTGTTTCATATCGTTCTATTCCTATATTAGAATTTAGTTTATTTTCAGAATTTTACGAACATTAGTTTTTGAATACCTGAGGTCTGTTGAGCTTTTATCAATAAATTTTTTAGGATGACATCGCTTTAGATGCGGCAATAAGTGTGTGGGCTATAAGCTTGTGAAACATGTTGATTTTCTCGCCTAGATTTTTGTTTGGAATAATAAGCGTTAGAGCGGAGGTTTCGGTCTCTGTTTTTTTTGCTTTTCGCATCTCGTTCACTCGAATCCCGCATCTGCTCTTAACCATTGCTCTTTATGATTTAGCGGCTTATATTCAACAGTACAGTTATTACATTGATTTAACATGGGTAGCTGTTGAATAAAGGACAATAAATGCTTGATTAAAAATGGATTAATCAAGTGAACAATAAGTCAGTGGAGACTCCCCAATGAAAAAACTACTTTCAGTACTTGCTGTGTCTGCAGCAGTAATGGCACCGGCGGCATTTGCTTCTTCGCCTGTTATGTTTTCAACGATCAATGGCTTCAACGCACCTGACTCAGACGCTGTTGGCGGTGTGCGCTTGGCTTTACTTCACGGACAAGTGAACGACCTTAAAGGTCTTGATCTTGCTGTTGTTGGTATGTCTGAGACGCAAACGACCACAGGTGTGAACCTTGGTATTTTTGGTGCATCAAAAGTGAACCAAGAAATGACCGGTGCATCTCTAGGTTTCTTCAACTGGAACACGGGTAAAACAACGGGTGTTAACCTTGGTGCTGTGAACATTACTAATGATGTGAAAGGCGCGAACGTGAGTTTCGTCAACTACTCAGAAGGTAACACTATGGTTGATGTTGGCGCTGCGAACCTTTCAGAAGTGTCTACGGTTCAGGTTGGTATCTTCAACAAAACCAACAAAATCGAAGGCGTACAAGTTGGTCTGATCAACTGTGCTGACAACGGTTTCTTCCCGTGCTTCCCGATTGTAAACTTTGCTAAGTAAGGCTTAGTGTTACTATAGTGATTCATAACGCCTAAGTGCATCTGACTTAGGCGTTATTGCAACTCAACATTTTCTTATAGATATCCAAACGCCCCTCCAAAATAGATAAGCATATTGTTTTATATTTTCTATTGCAGTATTTTTACTTATGAGTACAATGTGCGATAAATTCCTAATGATGATTTATATGCTTTGATTAACCACCATACCGTCGATTTTAAAAAGGCTTTCTTAGGCCTGACCGCCAGTTTTTTAGTAGTTTTGAGCTTGTTGCTCGTTGATTCAGCGGAAGAATCAGATAAACAGTATGGAATGGAAAACCAAGGCGTAACACGCTCTTTAGCGGAGCTCACACAGATCATAAATGCGCTTGAGTACAACATCACTGCGCTTTATCCACTGCATGGGGATACCTACGTATTCTCGCATGACAAAAAGATCGAGGGTGAGACGTGTTACTTCACCAGTGAGGAGCAACATGCCCCTCGTTTTGATTTTATGTTCTCTGGCCCTCGCGAGATGTGCAACCCGGAATCGGACCTTTATACCGAAGCGGGTAAGCGCCTGTTCATCGCGCCGACCATGGCTTATTTTGCCAATACCATTGATACCATCTCTGCGATTTATTTCATTTCAAAAGAGAAATTCATTATCTCTTCGCCTTCTGATTTTGCCAGTTACATTAAGGGCGACACCTTTGATTCGGTTGTGAATAGCAGGCCTTATTGGGTGAACACGATTCGCTTTGGCTTAGCTCAAGGGCAAGACCAAGTGGTGTATACCGGCCAATATGATGACTACCTGACAGGTCAGAAAGTGGTGACCTTAACCAAAGGAATCTACGTTAATGGTGAGTTTAAAGGGGTGTTGGGTGTCGATGGCTATGTCTCGAACCTAGTATCGAACCCTACCCATGGCTATAAAGTCACCAGTACTCGAGGCGCAAACAAATACGGGTTTATGGATTTTACGTATTCCAAGCCTCTGTATGTTGATGACATTAACACCCAGCTATATCTGAGTATCGAAGAAGATAAGAGCGAGCACTTTCTGCATGTATTGGAGATGGAGAAGATTCAGCTTTCGATACTGTTGGTTTTGTATCTGCTCTCGGTTTTATGGCTATGGCGCTTCTATACAAGACAAGAGCACCAGCGTTTAAATGAGCTAGCAATGCGCGACCCATTAACGGGCTTGCTGAATCGACGTGGTTTTGAGGCTCGATTACTGGCGCAAGATGAAGAGCCGATTATTGGTGTTGGCGTGTTTGATATCGATGATTTCAAAGTCGTTAATGATCAGCATGGCCATAAAGTGGGGGACGAGGTGATTTGCCATGTTGCTCGGTTGATGCTGAACAGCGTTAGACAGCAAGATATCGTGGCTCGATTTGGTGGCGAAGAGTTTGTTGTCGCGATTACGGGTGAATCGTCTGAGTTGCTTTCATCGATCTTTGAGCGAATTCAAAACGACATTAGCCTACAGAGTTATCGATGCCCTACGGGTGACAAGATTAGTATCTCAGTGTCTGGTGGCGCGACGCTTTACTCTTTGTATAAGTTCGACAGCGTAGGGCACTTGTGGGAAAACCAGAGTATTCGTTCGTCTGATGAGCAGCTCTATAAGGCAAAGGCTGCGGGTAAGAATCAGGTGTGCATTCAGGTGTATTAAGTTCTCCCAAAATAATGCGAAGCCTAGTCGTTTGACTAGGCTTCTTTGTATCATTGGCATTACCACTAAGGCTATCAAGTGCTGCGCTATTTCTTCACGCGACCTTTTCGCATCCACTTTTGGTGAACGCCACGACGTAAGCTTTGGAAGCTGTTTTCCACTTTATCGACACCAAGCAGAATCACTAGCGCCATTAGCGTGATAATGACCGATTGGGAAAGATGCCCTAGTGCGATCATCATACCTAATGCTGCGAGTACCCAGATAATTGCGGCTGAAGTCACGCCATGAATCTTGCCATCCAGTGTCATCATTACACCAGCCCCAAGAAATCCAACACCCGTAATTATCTGACCAAGCACACGAGCTTGATCGAGTGTGTTGGGGGATAGGCTGATCGCCATGGTGAGGAAGAAATAGGTACCACTGATGATCAGAATCGACGTTCGGATTCCGACGGGTTTACCGCGTGTTTGTCGCTCGATTCCGATTAAAGAACCACACAGCATGCATGCAGCGAGGCCTGCCCAGCTAAAGGGGGCAAGGTTGAGAGTTTGTTCTATAAATTGTGACATATCACCCCTCCTAAAAATTTAGAATAGAGCAGAGTATGCTAATAATAGACCGGACGATCGAACAAAAACTTTTTGTCTTAACGATTGATAAAGATTACTTAAAACCTAGCAGCCGCTTGTTGTTAAGGTGAAGGCTGGTGTCGTGGTCTCTGTCGCTTCTTGGTACTCAAGGTAGCAGTTATCAGCCTGTTTTTTTCGGCTAGAAGGCGCATAAAGAATAATGCCATCATTCGCATCTGTGTTGGTAAAGAACCAGTCAGCTCGACCCGTATCCCAAACAGCATCTAGAAAGGTTGATTCGATGAGCTGTGACCAAGTTTGATCGTTCATCGCTGCAGGATAACCATAGACCACTGAGATATTGTCACCCTCAACATTAATCGATGCGCTAGCTGCTTTATCTAAGCCCAATGCTGATGTCTTACCATAAAGCATAGCACTTGCGCCCTCCATTCCGCCTTTAAGGCCGTTTAATGTCGAGATACGAGCATCGGTTTGAAGGTTGAGGAACTTAGAAGCTGCAGTGACCGACACAATACCTAGAATCACGATCACCACGACCAGCTCGATGATGGTGAAACCTCTTGAGCTGAACCTAAGCGCTGGTTGAGATGTGGTTGCTGGTGGAGCAACTGAGGTATTGTGTTTCATTGATACAACTTCTCTATTCAATGTGTAGGTCGAGCGGTGTCTTGCTGCTGCGTCCGCCAATCTCACGGGTTAACTTAGGTACTAGGTAGCCAGAAACCTCAGAGATTAATCCTTTAAAGTGATGCTTCGCCTCTTCATCTGAAATATAGAAGTGCGCTGCGCCCTGAACCTTATCAAGTACATGCATATAGTAAGGTAAAATACCGGCGTCGAATAGCTTTTCGCTTAATTCTTTCAATGAGTTAGCGCTGTTGTTTACGCCTTTAAGCATCACGCCTTGGTTGAGCAGAGTCGCACCACTTAACTTAAGCTTGTGGAAAGCTTGTTTGAGCTCTAAGTTAATTTCGTTGGCATGGTTAATATGGCTCACCATCACCACATTAAGGCGAGTTTGAGCTAACAATTGGCATAGTTCATCCGTTACTCGAGCGGGAATCACAACCGGTAATCGGCTATGAATTCGAACTGTTTTCACATGTGGAATTTGTGCGATAGCATGAATTAGCCACTCTAGTTCGCTGTCTTTTGCCATCAGTGGATCGCCACCCGACAAGATAACTTCGTTGATCTCTGGGTGAGCAGCCACATAGTCGAGACTGGTTTGCCAAACAGACTTCGAGCCCTTGTTATCTTGGTAAGGGAAGTGACGACGGAAGCAGTAGCGGCAGTTAATCGCACAACCGCCTTTCACAATCATCAGTGCACGGTTCTTGTATTTGTGCAGTAGCCCAGGAATGGCGTTGTCTTGCTCTTCCAGTGGATCAGCGGAATAGCCTTGGTGTACCTCAAACTCTTCGCTTAGCGGTAAAATTTGTCGTAGCAATGGATCGTGTGGGTTGCCTTTTTCCATTCGTTCGACAAAGCTAAGAGGTACCCGAAGTGCAAATAACTCACGAGCAGCGAAGCCTGCTTGCCATGGTGTTGGGTCTATTTCCAATGCCTCAAGCAGTTTTGTCGGGTCAGAGATCGCATTCGATAGTTGTTTGAGCCAGTTTTGCTCAACAGATTCGACTTTTCGGGTTATGATATGCGGCATTGAAATTAACTCAAAGATGTGGAAGAGAAAATCATGGCGTCAGTAAGCACCAATGAATTCAAAGGCGGTTTAAAATTCATGATGGATAACGAGCCTTGCTCAATTATCGAAAATGAATACGTTAAGCCAGGTAAAGGCCAAGCGTTTAACCGTGTTAAACTTCGTAAACTGCTGTCAGGCAAAGTGTTAGAGAAAACATTTAAGTCAGGCGATACAGTAGAACTAGCGGACGTTGTAGACGTTGAACTAGGCTACCTATACAGCGATGGCGAATTCTACCACTTCATGAACAACGAAACATTCGAGCAAATCGCTGCTGATGCAAAAGCAGTAGGCGAGACTTCTAAATGGTTAGTTGAAAACGACGTATGTACTCTAACGTTGTGGAATGATAACCCTATCACAGTAACTCCACCAAACTTTGTTGAGATCGCAGTAACAGAAACCGATCCTGGCCTTAAAGGCGACACACAAGGTACTGGCGGTAAGCCTGCAACTCTAGCAACTGGCGCGGTAGTTCGCGTACCTCTATTCATCGCAATCGGTGAAGTTGTTAAAGTTGATACTCGTACTGGCGAATACGTTGGTCGTGTGAAGTAATTGACTTCAAGTATCTGAAAAAGGTCGCTTAGGCGGCCTTTTTTTGTGCCTCGAGATCGGGAAAGAGCAGATGAGAGTAATCGAGATGTGGGATACGAAGAGCTGAAAGAGCAGATTAGAGTAAGCGGGATGCGAGATACGAAGAGCGGGAAGGGCAGATTAGAGTATGCTAGATACGAAAAGCAGGAAGAGCAAGAGTGAGTTAGAGGATAAGAGATTCGACAAGCAATAAAAAAGCAGAGCTGGATAACCTAGCTCTGCTTTCGCTTTTCTGCTCTTAAGCTTTTCGCATCTCGATTACTCGAATCCCGCATCTGCTTTTAGCTCTTCGATACTCGATTACTCGAATCCCGCATCTGCTCTTAACTGTTAGATCATAAAGATGAAAATAACAGACAACGCGCTGATTAGGCCTGCAATGAAGTAGCAGCCAACTTTACCCGCAACGCCGACATGGAACTTAAGGTCGTGCATGCCGTGGTGAAGGCGGTGCATTGCGTGCCACATTGGCAGTGCTAGCGTACCGATGATGAATAGCGCACCGATAATGCTGGTGGCAAATTCAGACACACGCTCGTAGCTCATTGCGTCCGCATCGATGATGCCCATTGGCACTAAGATACCTAACACTAGAACCGTGATTGGTGTGATCATCGCAAACCAAGTACCGCCAGCGCCAAATAGGCCCCACCAGATTGGCTCATCAGAGCGTTGTGGGTTGTGGTTAACAGGTTTTACTTTGTAATTTGTGTTCATAACGAAAGCTCCTTACACCACAACAAGAACGATTAAAGAAATAAAAGCCACCGCTGCCCACTGGGTCAGTACGATGATTTTTTTATCAACCAATTTGCCTTTAAGACGGATTGGCATTACTTGAGGCATCATGCTGAAGAAGGTTTGAGCGTGCAGCAAGCTGCCTAGCAGTGCCACGATGTTGATACCAACGACGATAGGGTTCGCCATAAAGCTCAACCAACCATCCCAAGCTTCAGGACCTTTCACTAGTGCACCCAAACCGAAGGTTAGGAACAGAGTGAATAGAATCAAAGGCAGTACAGTCGCTTCACGTAGCATGTAGAAGCGGTAGAACGGATGGTTGCTCCACCACGTTCTCTTCATCTCACGAACATAAGGCTTACGATTGCTCATATTATGCCTCCTCTGCTGTTTTTACTTGCGATCCGTCTGGCTTGAACATCGAGATAACGAAGTCCATTGAAGACTCAACTTTACCTTGGTTTACTGCAGCCGCTGGGTCTACTTTCTTCGGACATACGTCAGAACAGTAACCTACAAACGTACAGCCCCAAGCGCCATTGTCGCCATTGATAAGCTTCATACGTTCGGCTTTACCATTGTCACGGCTATCTAGGTTGTAGCGGTGAGCAAGAGCAAGTGCCGCAGGGCCAATGAACTCAGGGTTTAGACCAAACTGAGGACATGCTGCGTAACACAAACCACAGTTGATGCAGCCAGCGAACTGTTTGTATTTCGCCATTTGCTCTGGAGTTTGGATGTTCGTGCCATCTTCTGGCTTACGGTCGTTACCAATGATGTAAGGCTTGATCGCTTCAAGGCGCTCGATGAACGGCGTCATGTCGACAATCAAATCTTTTTCGATTGGGAAGTTAGCTAAAGGCTCAATCTTGAAGCCATTCGGGTAGTCACGTAAGAAGCTCTTACACGCCAGTTTTGGCACGCCATCAACCATGATGCCGCAAGAACCACAAATCGCCATACGACAAGACCAACGGTAAGACAGGTCTTTATCTAGGTTGTCTTTGATGTAACCGATCGCATCAAGTACTGACATGGTTTCATCAAACGGAACTTCAAAGGTTTGAAAGTGAGGTTCTGCATCGTGCTCAGGGTCATAACGCAGGATTTCAATTTTTTGGATTCGATTCGCTGACATTATGCTTGCTCCTCTTCGCTCTTCTTAGCATTCTCTTCTGCTGCTTTTTCAGCGGCAGCGGCTTTCTCTGCAGCTTCACCGTACAGACGAGCTTTAGGTTGAGATTTGGTGATCTTAACGCCGCTGTAGTCGATGGTTGGTGCTGCATCTTCGTTGTAGAAAGATAGAGAGTGTTTCAGGAAGTTTACGTCATCACGTTCTGTGCAGTTGTCGTCTAGACGTTGGTGTGCACCGCGAGACTCTTTACGAAGGATCGCTGAGTGAACCATCGCTTCTGCAACTTCAAGACCGTAACCCACTTCGATAGCGTAAAGTAGGTCAGTGTTGAATACTTTGCCTTTGTCTTTAATGCTGATCTTCTTGTAGCGAGCTTTCAGTTCAGTGAGTTTGTCGATGGTCTTTTGCATCAAGTCTTCTTGACGGTAGATACCACAACCCGCTTCCATGGTGTGACCCATTTCAGTACGGATATCAGCCCAGTTCTCGTCGCCTTCTTGAGCCAAGATGCCTGCGATGCGATCTTCAACCGCTTTCACTTGCTTAGCGATAGACTCTTCGTTCCAGCCTTTGAATTCAGCAGCGCGTTTCACTGCTTCTTCACCAGCAACGCGGCCAAATACTACGAACTCAGCCAGAGAGTTAGAACCTAGGCGGTTTGCACCGTGTAGGCCAACTGAAGCACATTCACCAACGGCGAATAGGCCTTTAATACGAGTTTCACAGGTACCGTTAGTCTCAATACCACCCATGGTGTAGTGAACGGTTGGACGAATTGGGATTGGCTCTTTTGCTGGGTCTACGTTTACGTACGCTTTTGCTAGCTCACAGATGAACGGTAGACGCTCTTGCAGGTACTCTTCACCAAGGTGGCGAAGGTCAAGGTGCACGACATCACCAAGTGGGTGCTTGATGGTGTTGCCTTTCTGCTGCTCGTGCCAGAATGCTTGAGAAACTTTGTCACGTGGACCCAGTTCCATGTATTTGTTTTTCGGCTCGCCCACTGGAGTTTCAGGGCCCATGCCGTAATCTTGCAGGTAACGGTAGCCGTTCTTGTTGACGATGATACCGCCTTCACCACGACAACCTTCGGTCATCAAGATGCCAGTGCCCGGTAGGCCTGTTGGGTGGTATTGAACGAACTCCATGTCACGTAGTGGTACACCGTGGCGATAAGCCATTGCCATACCGTCGCCAGTTACGATGCCGCCGTTGGTATTGCAGTGGTAAACACGACCTGCGCCACCGGTTGCTAATACAACAGATTTCGCTTTAATCGTAACAAGCTCACCTTCAGACATATGAATCGCGATTAGGCCTTGTACTTCGCCATCTTCAACGATCAAATCCACCACAAAGTACTCATCAAATCGTTTGATTGTGTCGTACTTCATCGAAGTCTGGAACAGAGTATGAAGCATGTGGAAGCCGGTTTTATCCGCTGCGAACCACGTTCTCTCTACTTTCATACCGCCGAATCGGCGTACGTTTACTTCACCGTTTTCTTTACGACTCCATGGGCAGCCCCATTGTTCCATTTGGATCATTTCGCGAGTCGAGTTTTCAACAAAGTATTCAACAACATCCTGTTCACATAGCCAGTCGCCACCGCCAACAGTATCGTTGAAGTGGTTATCTAGGCTATCTTCGTCTTTAATTACTGCTGCTGAACCGCCTTCTGCTGCTACCGTGTGCGAACGCATTGGGTAAACTTTAGAAATCAGTGCTACTTCCAATTCAGGATTAGCTTCAGCCGCAGCGATAGCTGTACGAAGACCAGCGCCGCCTGCGCCGATGACTGCGATATCTGTGGTAATTGTCTTCACAGTTATTCTCCAGTGTGATGCGGAGTATTCCGCTTGTTATTATAAAAAGCTTATTTAGGAGGTTCTAAATCGTAGGAACCATTTAGCACCCCTAAGCCTTAAGTGGTAGGTTCAGTGTAAGAGAGGAAGGCATTTCAAAAATTGATGCATTTGGGTTTTTAGGTCGGTAATGCATATGGAGGCATAGAAATTATAGGTTATGTGACTGCAATCACGGCAATGAATTGTTGATAACGATTAACCCACAGGACGGGTGTTAACGGCTTGTTGAGTATGATTTTCGTTATCAATGTTGATGTGAAAGCTGTATTGATAATTGTATTGTAGAACGTAATTTTCTGGCTTCATTAAAACAACATTTTGCTTTCATCAATAGACAGATAGAAGCTTACAAAAGAGACGAAAGGTGGTAATTTTCGTCGCCTAGAATTCAGTGATATGGAACTTAATAATGCACTCTACATGGCAACCCGCCGCAACCATTAAGCAATTAAAGCAACGTGCTGATATCCTTAATCAAATTCGCCAGTTCTTTACAGAGCGAAACGTGATGGAAGTGGATACGCCTGCGATGAGCCACGCCACGGTGACGGACGTGCATTTGCATACTTTCAAAACTGAATTCGTAGGGCCGGGTTATGCGCACGGTCAGCCTCTGTTCTTTATGACTAGCCCTGAGTTTCATATGAAACGTCTATTAGCGGCCGGCAGTGGCTGTATTTACCAAATTTGTAAGTCTTTCCGTAACGAAGAAAATGGCCGTTACCACAACCCTGAGTTCACCATGTTGGAGTGGTATCGCGTTGGCTTTGATCATCATGACCTGATGGATGAAATGGATTTGCTGTTACAGCAGGTACTTAAATCGGGCTCAGCAGAGCGAATGACTTACCAACAAGCCTTTATTGACGTGTTAGGTGTGTGTCCCCTGGAAGATTCGATGGCTACGCTAAAGCAAGCCGCAGCAAAACTTGGGCTCAGCGATATAGCTGACCCTGAAGAAGATCGTGATACCTTGCTGCAGTTGCTGTTTAGTATTGGGGTTGAAGCCAAAATAGGGCAACAAGTCCCTGCGTTTGTTTATGACTTTCCGGCTTCACAAGCTGCATTAGCCAAGATTAACCCTGAGGACCCGCGAGTGGCGGATCGCTTTGAGGTGTACTTTAAAGGGATTGAATTGGCAAACGGCTTCCATGAATTAGATAAGCCACAAGAGCAGCTCAAGCGCTTTGAAGATGACAATGCCAAACGTATTGAGATGGGCTTATCGCCTCAACCGATTGACCATCACTTGATTGAGGCATTAAAAGCGGGCTTACCAGACTGTGCGGGTGTTGCTTTAGGTATTGATCGTCTGATCATGCTGGCGTTAGGTTATGACCACATCGATGACGTGACGGCTTTTCCTTTCCCACGTTCTTAACTTTTTGCTTTTGTTTTTACTGAGAGTGAATAGTCATTAGCTATTCACTCTCAGTTTCCAATCAGCTGCCAATTAACTTCACTAGCTAGCTGACTAGAATACCAGTACCCACTACGGCAACAATGGCACCGATCCAAGCGTAGGCATTTGGTCTCTGTTTGGTGTACAGCCAAAGTATTGGTAACAACATGATAGGTGTGGTTGAAGACAACAGAGCAACCATGCCGACATTTCCTTCTTGCAGTGCATACAAGATCAGCGTCATTCCCACCGCCATAGCAAGAAAGCCGTTCACTGCGGTAATCGCGAATATTTGACCATTCATCGGGTTGATTGCGCGTGAGAGCTTGGCGCCCGTTAAGCGAAATGCGGAGTGAGCAACAAAAGCGGTGATCATACGAATTGCTGAAGCGGCAACAGGGTCTATGCTGGTTTGCATCACGGGTTTTGCGATGATCCCACCTAATGCTTGGCAGATAGCCGCTGTGATTCCGAGAGCTACACCAATCCACACGGTGCCCTTGATGGTTTCGAGTTGGTTGTTGGCTTGTCCTCGACGACCAAAGAATATCGCGGTTAAAACGCCGCTAAACACCAAAGCCGAGCCAATCAGCTCCACCGAAGTCATGCTTTCGCTAAATAGGAAGTAACCAAGAATTGCCGAGAACACGGCGTGACAAGAGAACAGCAAACCTGCTTGGCGCGGTCCCATTCTGTTCAAACAAGCAAATAGGGCGGTATCACCAATGAAGATGCCAATTAGCCCAGACAGCATCATCGGCGTGACTAGGTCTGCTTCGACCGTTGACCAGCCACCAGTAAACCAAGCCATGCTCGATAAGATGATAGCAGTGCAACCCATGCGCCAACGGCTATAGGCGAAAGAACCTAAGTGTTGAGCAGGCTTTACTGACATCAGGCTCGCGATAGCCCAAAGAAAAGCGGCAGCAAGAGCCAGCCATTCGAATCCCATTGAAGTGTACGTCCGTGTCAAAATGTAGAAGTGGGGGATTCAATATGCACTAAACCTTCCAGATAGCAAAGACGTGATTACTATCTGGAAGGGCATTAGTAGGGATTAACGTGCTAGGTGATGATAAACAGGGCGAGGTAAACCATCAGCAAGCCCACAATACCTAAGATGATGCCCATCTTCGCCATGTCTTTGCTTTCGATAAGCCCGGTCGAGTAGGCCAGTGAGTTTGGTGGTGTCGATACGGGCAGAATCATGCCAAGTGACGCAGAGAAGGCGACCACAACCAGCAAGCCTTGCAGACCACCAATCGCAACTAGGCTTTCCATGGAAGCACCAATTGCAGCGGCTATCGGCATCAGCAAGTTGGCCGTCGCAGTGTTTGACATGAAGTTCGCCATTAACCAACACACGATAGACAATGTCAGTACCACAGCTGCAGGTGAGAGCGATTCATAGTCAATTGCGTGTGCGAGTGCAGCGGCTAAGCCTGTTTTATCTAAGCCAATACCAATCGCAATACCACCTGCGACCAGCCACAACACATCCCAGTTAATCAGCTTGAGCTCTTCTTTACCCATGATGCCAGTGAGCGTAAACACAGCCAATGGAATGATAGACACGACATAGGTGTTCATGCCATGCAGTTTGGTGGTCATCCACAATAAGATTGTCGCAGCGAAGGTGATGTAAACCACAATCGCTCGCCAGCTCTTTCTAAATTGTCCATCGAGCTTGAGCACCATGTTTCTTTCTTTAGAAGGGAAGAGTTTTTGTAGAAGAAACCAAGCGATGGTGAGTTGGATGATCACAAAGGGTAAGCCCATCATCATCCAGCTGAGGAAGTCGATGGTATTTTCACCCGTTAGGTATTGCAGCGCGATGGCATTGGGCGGTGTACCGATTGGGGTTGCGATACCGCCAGTATTGGCAGCAATTGGAATACACAACACGAGCGCTTTGATACCCATATCGCCTTTTGGTGCAGATGCGACGATCGGGCCTAACAGCGCAAGCATCATTACCGTCGTTGCGGTATTTGACATGAACATTGAGAACACGGCGGTGATCAGCATTAATCCGAGCATAATGAAGCGCGGCTCTGTACCAAATGGTTTAAGAAGCACTCGAGCTAGGTTGTTATCGAGTTCATACTTGGATGCGGATATCGCAAGAGCAAAACCACCCATGAAAAGGATGATGATCGGTGACGAAAATGCACCGAAGATGTCGGTATATTTGATTAACTCACCGAGATCGTGCCCCGCTGGTGGATTTCTAAATAGGTGTAAACCTTTGTCAGATATCATCACCAGTTCAAGCGCAATGATCAAAATGGAAGTGGCGAATACCGGAACAGGTTCAAGCACCCACAGCAGGGCTGCTAATAAGAATATCGCCAACAGGCGGTGTTGAATCAGCGTGAGATCATCGATTGGTATTGAATCTATCGGCATGAATAACACGCCTAAGGGAATCGCAAAACAAATCAACAGCTTGACCAGAACGCCAACATTGAGTTTAGGCATGTACAAAGACCCTATAAATAAAATATCTTCAAATAGAGTAAGTTATCTGGATTTCTGGTACTTGGAGACGGGTTGTAAAATCAAAAAGTTGTTTAAGGTTTCGACAGTTGTTTTGTTTTTGGTCAATCTTTTATCTGGGCAATTAGAGACAAGAGTGAGAAGCAGCAGGTGGCTGGGCAGGGTTTGAAAGATTGAGTTGTTAGAGCTTGAGTAGCAAATGAATCGGTAGAGTTAAGAAAAAGGCGCGTTCTTCTCTGAAATAGAAAAAGTAACGCGCCTTGAAAGCTTAAATGAGTTAACTCAAATTGTTAAGCTTGGTCAGTGTTCTCAGCAGAATCGGTAACAACATCGTCATTTGCTTGCGCTTCTTTGCCAGCAATGTGCGCGAAAGGTGTACCAAGAACCGTTTTCTCGCCATTTTGCATAGTGTCGTCAAACTTGATCGCATCTTTAGCGAACAGGTTGATAACGGTTGAACCAAGCTTAAAGCGGCCCATCTCTTCGCCTTTCTTCAAGATGATTGCTTTGTCACCTTGTGCAGGGTAATCCCATTTGTAAACCGAGTTACCACGAGGTGGGGTGATGGTACCTGCCCATACTTGCTCGATGCTACCTACGATCGTTGCGCCAACCAGCACTTGTGCCATTGGGCCAAATTCCGTATCGAAGATACAAACGACACGCTCATTACGTGCGAATAGGTTTGGAACGTTTTCTGCCGTTAACGGGTTAACTGAGAAAAGGTCACCTGGAACGTAGATCATCTGGCGCAGTGTGCCGTCGCATGGCATGTGCACGCGGTGGTAATCACTTGGAGACAGGTAAAGCGTTGCGAATTCACCGTCTTTAAATTCATCCGCTAGCGCAGCATCACCACCCAATAGCTCGCGAGCTGAGTAGTTATGGCCTTTCGCTTGAATCAGTTGACCGTCAGTAATTGGGCCAAATTGGCTCACACGTGCATCTGCAGGGTGAACAATAACAGACTCACCTTCAGCGATAGGACGCATGCCTTCTTTCAATTCACGCACGAAGAATTCATTGAATGTTTTAAAGTGTTTTGGATCGCTATGCAGAGCTTCATCCATGTTCACTTTGTATTGCTTGATGAACCAGTTGATGATCGCTGTCGTTAAGCCGCCCGCTTTAGCAGACGCAAGTTTGCCGACTAGGCGAGTTAATCCATGTTGTGGAATCCAGTACTGCAATCCAACTTTAATCTTATCCATTGTATTAATTTTCCAATGCTAATTGTTTTTCAATTAAATCTGTCGATGACGGTTTAGGGCGCGAGATGTTACTTAAATTCGCGCCAATTGTCAGTAAATGCACACATTTGTTCACAAAAACGCGATTAGAGATCGGCTTTTTTGTTGCGTGAATACTGACGGTTATCTTTGTTACTCGCCATGCTTTCAATGATGCGGTGGTAGTTGTCGAAACGTAATCGACTGATCTTTCCGTTTTCTACCGCTTCGCGCAGGATGCAGCCTGGGTCATCAATGTGTTTACAGTCACGGAACTTACAACCGCCAAGGTAAGGCTTGAACTCGATAAAGGCTTCAGTGATTTCGTCGGCCTCTAGGTGCCATAGGCCGAATTCACGCACTCCTGGTGAATCAATCAGATCACCACCAGAAGGGAAGTGGTATAAACGAGCTGCCGTGGTTGTGTGCTGACCAAGACCTGAGTTCTCAGAGACTTCGCCTTCTTCAATGTCTAGCGTAGGCATTAATGCATTCACTAGGCTTGATTTACCCACACCCGATTGACCAACAAAGATGTTGATACGGTCTTTGAGTTCAGCTTCCAGCTCTTTGATGCCGTAGCCAGACTCTTTACTCACGAACATCACTTTATAGCCGATCTTCTCGTACTCTTTAAGTGTTTCACGGTATTCAGCAATCTGCTCATCAGTCAGTAGATCGACCTTGTTCAGTACAACAAGCGGCGCGATGTTTACCGTTTCTGAAGCAATTAGGTAACGGTCGATAATATTAAGTGATAGCTCTGGTAGCACAGCCGATACGATAACCATTTGGTCGACGTTCGCAGCTACTGGCTTTAGGCCATCGTAGTAATCAGGGCGAGTCAGCATTGAAGTTCTCGGCTCAACCGCTTCCACAACGCCAGAAATACCGGCCATTGATTCTAAGCCTGCGCGCCAAGTCACTCGGTCACCAGAAACTAAAGTCTCGATACTACGGCGTAAGTTACAACGATGAACTTCGTTAGTTTCAAGATCTTCGATATCAGCATGTTGGCCAAAGCGCGTAATCACGAGTCCGCTTTTGGTTCCGCCAAGCATGTTCTCATCCCATTGGATAGAATCTTCTTTCTTGAGTCGCTTGTTCTGGTTGCTACGTACACGACGTACTTGACCTTTGGTTAACTTCTTTTTTTTAGCCACAATTTTTCACTTAACACATCTAACTTGATGATTGGGGACTCAAACAGGATGTTGCTGGTACCACGTGATTTCGATGGTCCTAAAGCTAGTTTGAGTATAGTTATTTGGGTATAGTACCTCTTTTACACATAAACAAATAGGCGACGCCTTATGTCCTTTAGCGATCAGAACCTTATTTGGGTTGATCTAGAGATGACAGGACTTGATCCTGAAACTCATAAAATCATTGAAATTGCTACTATCGTTACTGATAGTGAGCTTAACATCCTGGCTGAAGGACCTGTTTTGGCTATTCACCAACCTCAGAGTGAATTGGACAAGATGGACGAGTGGTGTACAACGACTCACACTGGCAGCGGCCTCGTGAAGCGAATTCAAGAAAGCACGGTTTCAGAGCAAGATGCCATCCAACAAACCATTGAGTTTCTTGAAAAATGGGTACCAAAAGGTAAGTCACCAATTTGTGGCAACAGCATTGGTCAAGACCGTCGTTTCCTATACAAGCACATGCCAGAGTTAGAAGAGTACTTCCACTACCGCTATGTTGACGTAAGCACTCTGAAAGAGCTGACTCGTCGTTGGAAACCTGAAGTGTTAGATGGTTTTTCTAAGTCGGGAAGTCACCTTGCGTTAGACGATATTCGAGAGTCGATCGCCGAGCTGCAGTACTACCGAAAAACGATTATTAACATCTAGTCGAATAAAATGATCACGTTTATCTAACTTTTCAGGGACATAAGAGCCGTTTTTTTTGCAAATCTGTGTGCTTTTACAGCAGTTGAGTAAAAAGTTTCGTAATTTTGCATTAAGGACTTGCATCACAAAAAAATGCTCTTATAATTCGCAGCCCTGAACGGAGAAAGACGTTTTCAGATTGCGATACTAGCTCAGTTGGTAGAGCGCAACCTTGCCAAGGTTGAGGTCATCGGTTCGAACCCGATGTATCGCTCCAATTTGTAGGTTACGGCGAAAGCGGTAATCGAAAGGTGAAAGACCTTTTATAATGCGATACTAGCTCAGTTGGTAGAGCGCAACCTTGCCAAGGTTGAGGTCATCGGTTCGAACCCGATGTATCGCTCCAAATTCTTTTCTTAGAGCTTTGCTCAGAATGAAAATGGTTTAGTCTCATTGTCTTAAACAATGCATCCGGACGCGGGAT
>NZ_JBFRSX010000059.1:0-9821 GCF_041473835.1 Vibrio sp. 10N.222.55.A1
AAGTGCGATCCCGCCCTGATCGTCCATCGGCTTTTTGGTAAACGGAAGAGATGTAAAAATCTTCTACAACACCGTCTATTGAATGCCATTGTATTGTGGCGATTTGTTCATTGGAAAGAGGAAGGCCACGAGTGGAGACATAATGTTGGGAGTTAGGTTGGTATCGAACGATATCGGAGAAATTTGGTGTTCTTCTTAGAATATTATCACTCAATTCTCTGAATTTTTTATCACCGATTGGAGCCGTTTTAGGCAAGCCTAGACTGGTTTCTAAAAAATAGAGTTTGCCGAATGTGGCTTCGATGTTGGAACGAATGGTAGAGCTTGCGATACGAATGTTTGATGATGATTGTTCTGTTGCTGCTGTTTCTACTTTTTCAAGCTGAGTCATAGCAAGATAGAGCATCCCTCCAGTTAATAAAATAATGTATGGTTTAAAAAGCCGAATTAATGTTTTAGGTAAAGCCATGATATCCAAAGACGTTATAGATTCATTTTTATAGTACGGCAATACTAAACAGTTTCATTAACCACATCAATGCAAATGATTCCATATGGATGAATGATTTTTGTGATATTCAGCTAACAAAAAAGCCAGCTGTAAATATAACTGGCTTCTATGGTTTTCGGTGTTTTATTAAGCTGACTAAGCTTTTGCTTTAATCAAATCAGCCTGATCTGGCGAATAGTGCAAAATTGCCATCGAAGTTGGCGACAACAACATTTCACCTTCTGCATGACCCGGTTTTACGTTTCGCGAGTTGGTATCACAGATGGTTACCCAGTTTTGTTCACGGTCATTCGGTAACGAGAAACGTGCTGGCGCATTGGTTTGGTTGATAAGATAAATTAACTCGTCGCCATCTTTACCAATACCTAAATGCAAAGCGACTGAGCTTAAGCGGTTCCAGTCGTCATGCTCCATAAGTGTGCCATCGACACGGCTCCAGAAGATGCGGTTAGAGTTACGCTTTTCGCCACTGAATGCCTTAATAAACGGCACCATGTATTGCTGACGAGCAGAGATCATTTCAGATAACCAAGTCTTGAAGTAAGTCTTGCGCTCTGAATCTTCCCAGTTAAGCCAGCTGGTCACGCCATCTTGGCAGTAAGCGTTGTTGTTACCTTTTTGAGTATGAGATAACACATCGGCCGTCAAAATATGAGGAATACCAAAAGCAAACAGCAGGCTCGCCATGAAGTTGCGTTTCTGCTTTTCACGTGTTGCGATAACTAACAGGTTTTCGGTTTCACCTTCAACACCGTAGTTTTCAGAACGGTTATCACCATGCCCATCGCGGTTATTCTCACCATTTTCTTCATTGTGCTTGTGCTTGTACGAGACAAGGTCCTGCATGGTGAAGCCATCATGGTAAGTGATGTAGTTGACGGTGAGTTTGTAAGGCCAGTGCGCTGCACTGTAGATATCACGAGAGCCCATTAGGCGTGTAGCAAACTCTTTTAGGTAACCCTGATCACCGCGCCAGAAGCTACGTGTGATGTCTCTCAGCTTGTCATTGCATTCATTCCAACCAAGCGGGAAATTACCCACTTGATAACCATTAGGACCAATATCCCACGGCTCTGCGATTAACTTAGTTTCTTTAAGTACAGGGTCTTGAGCTACGGCTTTAAAGAAAGCAGCCTCAGGGTTGTAGTTGTCACCTTCGCGCCCCAGTGTCGCTGCCAAGTCAAAACGGAAGCCGTCGACTTGGAATTCGCTTACCCAGTAACGAAGCGTATCCATTACTAAGTTGAGTGTTGGCTGGTGGGTAAGGTCGACGGTGTTTCCACAGCCAGTGAAGTTCGCGTAATGGCAGCCATGTTTAATGTAGTAGCGGCTATCGAGTGCTTTTAGGTTGAAGGTGGTTCCGCCTTCCCCACCTTCTGCTGTGTGGTTGTACACCACGTCTAGAATGACTTCGATGCCATTGCGGTGCAGTTCGCGAATCGCAGTCTTTAACTCGTTTACGGCATCTTTCTCTGCGTAGCGAGGGTCAGGCACCATAAACAAGTATGGGTTGTAACCCCAATAGTTCACTTTACCCATGTCTAATAGGTGTGGTTCATGCATGCATGCGGCAATGGGCAAAAGCTGTAGAGAGTTGATATTTTGCTGTTTGTAGAACGCAAGCATTTCAGGGCTCACTAACCCTAAGTAGCGTCCTTTAGTATTGGCAGCCACTTCTGGGTGCAGTTGAGATAGACCTTTTACATGCGTTTCAAAAAGAACGGTATCTTCGCGGCTAATGCGTGGCTTTTCTACATCTTGCCAATCGAAGGTGTCATCAACAACGACACATTTCGCCATAGCAAAGCTTTTTTCATTGGTATATGGCGTGACGTAATCGAGCGGTTCGCTTATTGCTTTGGCATACGGGTCTGAAAGCAGGATAGGGCCATTGTCCGTTTCTGCAATGAAGCCGTATTTTTGTCCCGCTTTAATACCATCAATAAAGACATACCTGATATCAGCGTATTCATTTTCTAATTTATAAGTGGTGAATTCGTCGTTCTCGTCAAAAAGAGCGAGAGAGAGAGATTTACAGTCAGGAGAATAAATTGAAAAGTTACAGCCAGTGTTACCTAGCGTTGCGCCTAGCGGATAAGGGCGAGCGAGCGTTCTAGTCATTGCTTGATTTCTTGTTCGTTTATCGACATCAGTGAACTATAAGTAAAAAGCTTTGTCACAGTAAGGTCAAGCAACTTCACAGATTAATTACGGTAAAAAAAATAATTCATCGATGAAGTTCAAATTATATATTTGAGCTAGATCTCACTTATGTTGAATAATTAGATCTGTGTGCTGTCTACTCCTCCTATATTAAGTGATCTACCTCTTTAAAACACCATTCTGTATATTTTCTACTCCCCTCTAGTCCCCCTTAATTAACTTAGGGGCGGAGGAAGTCAAACTTGTCATCCCCTCTTAATATTGACCCCGTTGAAACGAATCAGGGGAAACCCTAAACCTCTCTATCTTACGACTACCATTACTGCCTTTGGTTGCCGCAAGAGAGCAAAAATATAAAAACCTAAAATAAATCGTCCTTAATGGAGTTAAGAATGAAAAAAGTAAGTTTGATTGCTGCAGCAGTGGCAACTACATTAGCTGCTGGCTCTGCGTTCGCTGTAGATTTTAATGGTTACATGCGTGCTGGTACTGGTATTAGCGGAAATTCTGGCGGTGACGTATCTGTAAACAAAAATGGTGTTGGTCGTCTAGGTAACGAAAATGACAACTACTCTGAGTTTGGTTTTGCAGAAGAGCTAAAAACTGGTGAGCAAACGTGGCGTCTAGAGTCAATGATTGCTTCTGGTGCAGACGGCGCAAATGGTTGGGAAGACGGTGACTTCAACGTTGCACAATTTGCTGTTAAAGCCAAAGGTGTAATCGCTTCAGATAAAGAAGCAACGCTTTGGGCTGGTAAAACATACTACCAACGTAAAGATATCCACATCACTGATTTCTATTTCCTGAACACATCAGGTACCGGTGGTGGTATTGAAAACTTATCTATTGGTGACCAGAAGCTTTCTGTTGCTCTGATTCAAGATAATGGCTCTCAAAATGTTGAAAATGGTACAACTGCTGTATTAACAGCTGCAGGACAAGCGAAATTGAAAGCTTGTAAAGGTAGCGCAACTTGTGAAAAAGCAGTACTAGATGACGCTAGTAACTATGAAGACGCAACTGCTTATAAAGGCGAAACAGTTAATGGTTATATCGCAGATGTTCGCTTAGCAAACATTGGCCTGTGGTCTGATGCGTCTCTAGAAGTTGCATTAGCTTACAACTTTGCGACTGAATCAAGTGGTCAAGATGTTCAAGCTGATGATGGCTTGATGGTTACTGGTATCATTCACCAAGGTATGGACAATGGTTTTAACCAAACTGTTCTTCAATACGGTACTAACGGTTACGGTGCTCAAATGTCTAGCTTCGGTGGTTCAGGCGCATGGTATGACCGCTCTGGCGCTCAAAATGACGCAACTGGTTACCGCTTGATTAACTGGGGTGTAATGAACCTTGGCGAATCATGGGAAATGGGTCACCAACTAGCTTATCTAGCGGGTAGTGACATCGGCGGTAAAGATAGCAGTGGTAACTACACTGGCCAAAACTTTGATATTGACCAGTACTCTGCTGTAGTTCGTCCAATGTACAAGTGGAACGACACAATGCGCACAGTATTTGAAGCTGGCTACAATGCTGGTGAGAAAATTTCTGATGGCGGCCTAGCGAAAGAAGATTTCGGTAACGCTAAATTCACGGTAGCTCAAGCTTGGGCTATGGGTGACAGCTTCTGGGCTCGCCCTGAAATCCGTGTTTACGGTTCTTACATCCTAGACACTGAAAATGATAACGCATTTGGTACGAATGAAGATACTGAATATGTATTCGGTATCCAAGCTGAAGCTTGGTGGTAAACACTTAGCTTAACAAATCCTAAACTGTCCTAATTCATAGCCGGCTTGCGTCGGCTATTTTTTTAAGGAATGTACAATTAAGTTGATCGTTCTCTAGGTGAATAGTTTTCTTTGTGGTAATTAAAGTTAGTAAATTTCTTAAAAAAATAACAAAAAGGAAGGGGTATGTATTTTAAAGCTCTAATGTTGAGTGGCTGTGTTGCGTTGGCCGGTTGTCAATCTGCACAAGTAGTTGAGCAAGTGCAAGTGGCACAAGCTGAACAAGTTAACTCTATTGCTGCCCTTCAATTTGCAGCAATGAAACTACCTAGTTCTGTAGTTTTTGATGTAACGCCAGAAAGCCAACACCTAAACTATCAATCTATTAATAGCCCTGTCGTTGCTGTTGAACTTCCAGCAAATCGTGGTGAGTATTCATTAACAATTTCAAGTTTGATTGGAGATACAGCATTTGTCCCACGTGCAGTGATCTTTGATAAAAACGGTAAAGAGTTAGAAAGTTATGGTAAAGATGACTTTGAATATAAGAAACCTAGAATGCATCTGGGTAATCGACTTGTTGCCGAAAAAGAGTTCTTCCCTCCTCGTACTGAAGACTCTGTTTTCTTAATTGTTTATACAGACCAGAAAGATATCGGTGGCTTTACTGATGTGATTCACCCTGCTCGCTTAGATGCAGAAGGGCGTGGTAATTATCTACCTGAAGTTAAAGATATTCCACTTCCAAACGCTAGTGTTGGTAAAGTAGAAGTTACGATTGATAAACCAAGCTTCTTCTCATTTGGTTCAAGCAGTGAATCTAACGCTAAGCCAGCGGCTGCTAAGATAGATACCATTCAACCAGAAACACAAACTTACTACCACAATGCAATTCAAACAGCAGTAAGTGAAGATAATATTCCTAAAGCTCTTAGCTTATTAGATGAAGCAAAAGCCCTTGGTATTGAAGGTGCACAAGAAGCCTTTGTGCGAGCCGTCAACGCCAAGTAATATAGATAAAGGGTTCCTTTAAAAGTGCAATGCTTGTAAGTTAAGCATCGGTTAGCATCTTCTAAGGAACCCTATCGAATACCGCTTTAATGTATATGCTTTTTATTTGCAATGTTCAGCAACTTTCTCGCCTAAAGGGACTTCTGTATTTTCGCATTTTGATACGTGACCAGTAGTCGTTTCCCCTGCTTTATCCATTTCCATATATTGATCAACATTACCGTTGCTTTCAAGTGTTTGCAGTGCCTGTTTGTGCGCGGCATTTTCAGCTTGTATTTGTTGCGTTGTTGCAGTGCTAGGAGTATGTGCCAGGGCGCGAGCAGCGTCGGTAGATTCTACAAGATCAGTGGTATTAGCCAAAGCCATCCCGCCCATCAATGCTGTAGTCACGATGCCCATTTGGATGGTTTTGATGATATGTTTACGGTTCATGGAAGTTTTCCTAATCAAAATTTAACGACACCGCAAACAACTGCGGTGTTTTGCTGTTGATAGAATATTACATCGAGAATTGAATGTATTTTAATCGTAATTGTAGGGCGTAACCCTTCAAAAAAGGCTGCCAGGATTAATTCTGTTCACTTAAGGGAGAGCGGCATTCCTACTATGATATATCGTTAAGATCTGGTTTTAACGGTTCTAAGGAATATCCTTTCCCTTTAGTTCTAAGTTTTCAGCCATGTAATCGAATGTAGGGGCTATAAAGTATGGTTGGAAATGCCCCGAATTTTAATGGGCGATGCAGTTGTTTATTATTTGCTTAAATCTGCTGGGTTCAATAGTTGTAAAAAAGGGAGACTGACGTCTCCCAAAGGCTAGCTTTCGCTGGTTTTTATTATCTGTTACTTCGCTTCGATACTTTAAGCTTTACTGCTTAGTGACCGAAACAACTGGACCATCTACATTGTCATCCAGCTCGTGAATTGCATTCAGAGTGAATGTGTAGCTGCCAGTTTCTGTTACGCTTAATTGGCAGTTACCATCAGTACCTAGGTCGATTGACCCACCAGCAAGTTCGACTGAATCGCAACCAAAGTTAGGTGATACCCAATCAGCATCAGCAAACTTGAAGCCATAGTTACCCGCTTCCAAGTTGCCTGTCACAGAATAAACACCATTAGCGACAAAGCTCATTGCCCAATCATCCGTTGCGCCCCATCCATTCATGTCACCTTTAACGTAAACTGTTGTTTGGCCGTATGGTGGGATGCTAGATACATCCTTGTCTGAGTTATCAACTGGCAGGCCAGCACCTTGTGCATCACCTTGAGCTTGTACAAATACAGCGGTAGTTAGTGCAGGGACTGTGAAGGTTTCAGCGGCAAAGCTTGCGCCTTTCACTGTGTCGTCAGCCGAGTTTTGTTGAACGTAATGAAGTGTAAAGCCGGTTGCTCCTGTGATTTTGAATGATTGAGATTCATTAGTTGAGTTTACAACTGCCACAATCGCATCATTTGCAGGGTCAAGATCGTCGCCCGCAGACACGCCATCATCGATCGACATGACAATCAGGCCTTCGACTTGATCTTCGCCAACGTTACGGAAGTCGACACGCTTCATAACTTCGTCAGCTGTATCTAAGCGGAACAGTTCGCTTGAGCTACGGATCTTTAATAGCTCTAGGAATTGCTGCTTAGTCAGCTCAATGTCGTCTGAGTCTGGTTTAGCCGCGCTGTCAGCAATGATTGTTTTGATCAGATCCCAGTTGGCACCATCTTTATCTTCACGAGGTAAGCCAACATTCCAGTTGTTGTCCGTCCCATCAAACATGACGCGGTTGTACCAGTCACCAGAATCGTAAGAATCGCGCTGCATAGACTTAGATCGTAGCAGTTCAGAACCCATATGGATGAATGGTATGCCTTGGCCTAGCATCACGGTAGAAAGCGATACAGACTGCATACGCGCACGCTCTGCAGAGCTAGTACCAGTGGCGATCTTGTAAGCGTTGTTATCCCAAAGTGTTTGGTTATCGTGTTTGGAAACGTAAGAGATGTTCTCGGAAGGCATCTTGGTGTAACCAGCTGGCGCGCCATTGTAATCAACGTTTTTACCCAGCTTGGTATCGCCTTTGTAATCAATCAACACGTATTCTGCGAGGTTACCTGCCATCCCTAAACGAACAAGGTCTTGGTTGTGTAAACGACCGTTGATAGAGTCTTGATCAACTTTGGTTTCTTCGTTGGCAATCGCTGCGTTACCAAAGCCTTGGTTAAAGCGAAGTGGGTGGTTGCCTTCTGAATCGACGCCGCCATCAAACGGGCTACCGCCACGAACTGCGTCACGTAAACGGTCTGAGAAGGTCCCGATTTCTGTGCCCGCCATGTTGATTTGGTTTGCTTGATCGAAGCGTGCATTGTTAGCGACTTCACCAAAGTCCCAGCCTTCCCCGTAGAACAGAGTATTCGGGTCGATTTTGCGCACTTCTTCCAATGCTTCGACCATTACATCTTTTGGCTGGTGGCCCATCAAGTCAAAACGGAAACCATCCACTTTGTAGTCGTCAGCCCACACCTTAAGTGAGTCGACCATCAATTTACCCATCATCAGGTTTTCGGTCGCAGTGTTGTCACAACAAGTCGAGTTTTCTACGCCACCAGTGTTGACGTTAAGACGGTGGTAGTACCCAGGGACAATCTTATCCAGTACCGACTTATCGTTCACACCAGACGCATTGGTGTGGTTGTATACCACGTCCATGATCAGCTTAAGATCCATGTCGTGCGTAGCTTTGACCATCTGACGGAATTCGAGAATACGCTGAGAACCATTAGGATCGGTCGCGTAACTTCCCTCAGGAACTGTGTAATGGAATGGGTCGTAGCCCCAGTTGAAGCTATCAAGCATACGAAGGTCATTCATTAATGCTTGTGCGTCACCCGTTGAAGGGTCATAACCATCGAGTACGTCTTCGATGACTTTGTTTTCGTCTTCGCTTCCACATAAGGTAGCTGTCGGTTTTACATCACACAGTTTTCCTACGGTGTCGGTGATATCAACACGGCTCGCGGCATCTTCATCGACGGTAGCGATATCAAATGCTGGTAAGATATGCAGCGTAGTTAAACCTGCTTCTTGGAGAGCTTGTAGGTGTTTGACCGACTCACGATCGGCTTCTGTAAGAGCGAGGTACTTGCCATTTAGGCTAGCTGTGCCGAGCTTATCGCTGAAGCTAAAGTCACGTAGGTGTGATTCGTAAAGTACGTGGTCTTCGTCTTTCTCTACGGTTGGTCGTTGGTAGTTGTCCCAGTTCGCTGGTTTCAAGGTTGAATCATTTAGGTCAATCACTTGAGAGTATGCCGAATTCTTCGATAAGCTGAGAGAATATGGGTCTGTCACTAGGCGAGTCTCAATGTTGCCTGTGGTTGGGTGGTAAACCTTCACTTGGTAGCGATAGTAACTGTTGACAGCGTTAGGTACCGCGTCAGTCGCCCAAATACCCGTCTCAGTGCTTTCTGTCATTGGAAAAACTTGTGAGCTTTTCAGGTCTTCGCTGTAAAGAACTAGCTCTACATCTTGCGCGGTTGGTGCCCAAAGCTTGAAGGTCGCCGCACTGCCTTCAACAATTGCGCCTAGTTCTTCAGCCATTGCATTACCAGCATCTTCGCTAGCAAATACCGCATCAAGCACACCAGGTTTTTGAACCTCAGTTGAAGAGATAACATCGCCATTGGCATTGTAGGCAACAAAAATTATCTGAGATTTTAAAATAGTGCGAAGTGTGCTGTCGTCAACATCGATAGCTAGGGCAGGTAAGCTTGCAAGGTGTCGGAAACGCTCTTTCAATTCAGAAGATAGTTCTCCGTCTTTGCTTAGTTCAATTGCAGTTCCACCGACAATCTCTTTGTCATCGTTCATTGTGATGCTGTTGTCTAGTGCATAGAAAAGCTTCACAGAGTCTGCATTGCTAGCCGCTTCCCAACCAATTGTGGTTGCATCTAGCCAGTGTGCTTTTTGACCATCAATATTGACTGGGCGCTCTGAAATTGGGTCGTAGTACAACTCGCTGCTGCCATGGAAACCAAATACGCCTTGTGAATCGCCAAGCTTAGTTAACTCGACTTTTGAGTTCGCACTGCCAAATGCTTTCTCATCACCATTGTGCAAGATGAAGTTCATGCATTTGTGTGGGTCAGAGGCATCTGGGTCAACTTTCAACACATAATAGGCACCGTAAGTATCGCTGATACCATCATATTCGTAAGGGCTGTTCCAGTCGGTTCCGGTTTCACTTAATCCCATGCCGACTAAATCTGTGCTGGTACAGCCTTCACCATTCCAAAGGTGAAGCCCCCAACCGTCGTAAGTTGAGCCAGATGAGCTGGCAGCGGCAACATCGCGTTTGTAGTAAATAACGACTTCGTTTTCAGCTGCAGGGGGTGTTGTTGCCTAAATTAGTT
>NZ_JBFRSX010000060.1:0-108148 GCF_041473835.1 Vibrio sp. 10N.222.55.A1
CTCGTATCTCGTATCTCGTTTCTTTTACTTATGATTCGAAAAGTTATCGCCTTTCGCCAGTCGGTCGTAAAGCACAACATTCACTGATGCCGCTAGATTCATACAGCCGTTGGTCGGAACGTAAATCGTCTCACGACAGAAATCTGTGATTTCTTTCTTTAGCGTGCCATCTTCTGGGCCAAAAATGTAAAACGCACGTGGTGGGTGCTTGTAATCAGGTAGAGGCTTAGCACCTTCAATCAGATCAACAGCAACCGGCACGCAGCCTACTGGAATAATATCTTTCAGCTCTTCAACACCAATCAAAGGCAGGGCTAAGTGCTTTTCTTTGGTATCGGTATGGAATTTTCGCGCATGGTCGTAGCGTGTGCCAGTGTAAAACACAGAGTTGGCGCCGTAGCAGCCAGCTGCTCGCATCACTGAGCCTACGTTTTCTGGCGTCTTTGGGTTAACTAGGCCAATGCAGGCATAGCCTTTTGATTGTGTGTCTGTTTTTGCTTTGGTCATAATCAGTGAATCTAACGTTGATGATGAAAGTGATGAATCACGATGGAAAATAGCGTGATAAAAATAGCCGAGCAATGGGCTCGGCTAACTTTTAACTCGCTTACATGAATACTTGTTTACTCATGCAGATGAGCGTCAACAGCGGTATTAGTCGCGTTTCCACAGCATGTGACAGAACTTATGTTCTGGATCACGGCTGATTAACATGCGAGCAAATACGTCGTCTAGAACGTCATCAGCTTCATTCACAAGACCAATGCGCACTTCAGCGTAGATCTCTTTGTCGACTTCAAAGCCAACATGTTCAACCCAATCATCGCCAGTTTCAACAAGCTCTGCTGCGCCACGATCTTCAAACTGAGCAGTGAAAAGAATCACGTCTGCAGGCTCTAGGTTGTCAGGTGCCATCTCTAGGAAGATGTCGTATGCAGTGTCAATTGCGTCGTCATAAGACATTAGGTCGTTAGCTTCGGTCATAATAAGTATCTTAGCTTGCGCGGTTCATGTATTTACGTTCAGCAGTGTTTACTACTACTTTGTCGCCAGTCGCGATGTATTCAGGTACTTGAATAGTAAGACCTGTAGAAAGACGAGCAGGCTTAGTACGAGCAGACGCTGATGCACCTTTGATTGAAGGATCAGTCTCTTCGATAACTAGTTCAACAGATGTTGGTAGCTCAAGCGTTGCAGCGTTGCCGTCGATAAGGATCGCGTACATGCCTTGAGTTTCTTCGTTGATGAACAGTAGTTCGTCTTCGATAGTCTCACCGTTGAAGATGAATTGTGTGTAATCTTCGTTGTCCATGAAGATGTACTCGTTGCCATCAACGTAAGAGAACATTACTGCACGCTTAGTTACGTCAATAGTTTCAACAATTTCGTCAGCCTTGTGGCGAACTTCAGTTTTAACGCCAGTTGCTACATCGTTACCACGGAAGCGGTAAATCTTTTGGCCGCCACGGCCGCCTGGTGTTGTTACTTCGATATCTTTAACGATCACTGTTTTGCTTTCTACTGTGATAGCAAAACCTTTTTTAATTTCACTTGCTCTAGGCATTTTGTGTTTGTCCTTAGTGGGTCTATCCGCTGATTATATCTCGGAGATGCTATAAATAGGAATAGCTTGAATCATAAAGTCACCTAGGCGATCATAGAGTTATAGTTAAATCATTATTTTATTTACCGAAACGACCTATGCAGCTACCCGTTATTGACCCAACACAGCCTTTTCAACCTGAATTTCAACCTGTGGTTAACGATCTGATTACCTTTCTAAAAGGTGGGTTAGGATCTAATCTGCACAGTATTTATATTTATGGCAGTGTGGCTCGTAAGCAAGCCGTCTTCGGTCGCTCCAATCTAGATGTGGTTGTGGTGACCCATCGACCGTTTCCTGACCAACGAACCACTTTGTTGAACACCATCAAATGGCGTTTCCAAAAGAGCTTCCCGCAGGTAACTCAAGTGGCGATAAAAACTACCTTAGTGAGTGAGATAGTCGATTTCGACAATATCTTCACTTGGGGTTTTATGCTCAAGCATTTAGCCGTGTGTGTGCATGGTGAAGACTTATCAGACTGCTATGGTGATTTTGAAACAAGTTGGGAAATCGCTAAGCACTGGAATATGGATGCGGAAAACTGGTTGGCGGTGTATCGCAACAAGATCGCACGAGCGACAACGCCAGAACAACAAGTCGCTGCGCAGGTGATTATTGCCAAGAAGCTTCTACGGGCGAGTTACTCACTGGTGATGTACCGCGATAAATATTGGTACGATGATCCTGTTGAATGTGGCCAACAGTTCTTGAAGTATCACCCAGATCGAGAAGTCGAAATCCAAAGGTTGGGCATTTTACTTTCTGGTCGACCAATCCCTAAACGTTCGGTGATCGGTATTCTTGATGGCTTTGGTGAGTGGTTGATTAAGCAGTATCAGAAAACCGAGTTCAGAATCGGATAGAGATTTATAACCGATCCATTGATACTAAAAAGCAGAGTGTGCTGAAGAACATATCTCTGCTTTTTTCGTTTTAAGAGCATATTGAATATAGTGCTAGAACAAACCCAACTGCTGCCCACTAACTCTTTCAAAGTCTAAACCGATGAAGGGCAGTATTGCCTCTGCGACCGGTTTAATCTGCTTGTCGATATAGTGCTGATAATCGATACCACTCTTTAAATACTCCTTGGGCTCAGGGCCACTCAGAGTAATCAAATACTCAATGCGTCCTTTATTTTGGTATTGAAGAGGGCGCCCTAACTGAGCATTGATCTCATCGGCCATACGAGCTGCGCGAACCTGCGGCGGAATGTTCTTTTGGTATTCATGTAATTTGCGGCGTAAGCGCTTTTGATACACCAATAAATCATCATGTTTGCCAGCAGAGGTTTCATCAACAAACTGTCTGACGTAGTCGGTTGGATCTTGATCGTGAAACACCATCTCATACAAGGTTTGTTGGAATTGCTGTGCGAGAGGTGTCCAATCGGTGCGTGCACTCTCAAGCCCTTTAAATATGATCTTTTCTTTATCGCCTTGAGTGATTAATCCGGCATAACGTTTCTTCGAGCCGGTTTCTGAACCTCTAATGGTCGGCATTAGAAACTTGCGATAGTGAGTCTCGTATTCCAATTCGAGTATTGAGGTTAGGTTGTGGGTCTCTTTTAAGTGATTCGTCCACCAATCGTTGATGTAAGCGACCAGTGTGTTCCCGATCTCGTCTGCTTTTTGCTGATCATAACTGCCGTTCAGAGACACGAAGGTTGAATCGGTATCGCCGTAAATCACTTGATAGCCTTTGTCTTCGATCAGAACCTTGGTTTGCTTCATGATCTCATGTCCACGCATGGTAATTGAAGACGCTAACCGGGTATCGAAGAAACGACAACCAGACGAACCTAACACACCATAGAATGAGTTCATGATGATCTTAATCGCCTGAGAGAACGCTTTCTCGTTGTTCTTCTTCGCCACATCACGTGCAGCCCAAAGGTTTTCGATCATCTCGGGCAAGAAGTGTTTAGAGCGGTGGAATTGCCCACCTCGAAAGCCATCAACGGCTTGGTTTTCTGCTGGGCCTAGTTCAAGCTTCAACCCTTCAATTAGTCCCATAGGGTCAATCAGAAACGAGCGAATGATCGATGGATACAGGCTCTTAAAATCGAGTACCAAAACCGAGTCGTACAGATTGGGAATTGAATCCATCACATAACCGCCGGGGCTCGCAATCCAATTCTCTGGCTCTAAGTTCGGTGCGACATAACCCGCTCTGTGGATTTGAGGCAGATATAAGTTAGTAAAGGCCGCAACAGAGCCACCAACGCGATCCAGCTCAACACCGGTTAATCGAGAGCGCTCAATCGCGAAGTCGAGTAGGTGAGTGTGCTCGAAGATGCTGTTTACCAGTACGCAGTCTTGAAGGTTGTACTTAGCGAGTGAGGGTTTATCGAACTTAAACATTCGGTTTATCTCATCCATACGGTCATGAACGTTATGGATGTCTTTGCCTTCCCCAAGCAGCTCTTGCGATACCGACTCAAGAGACCAAGAACGGAAGTGGTAGGTCGCTGTCTTGAGCATATCAATACCATCCAAGACAACGCGCCCCGGAATCGTGATAAAACCTTGCTGATTTTGATCAGAACTGCGGAAAAAGCTCGGTTGGTTGTCTCTGCCGATGTTGAGCTTCACTTCGTTCCATTCTGAACGTTTGTGCAGCAGCCTAAAATCGAAGTCGATAACATTCCAGCCAATGATGATGTCAGGATCAAATTCAGAGAACCAAGCTATCATGGCTTCAAGTAGCGCTTTCTCGTTGGCAACCCATTGGATATTGGTTTCAGCTTGTTGTGCTTCGCCGACCATGATGACTTGGCTGTCCATAGGGCTGTCTAGGCCAATTGAATAAAGCACGCCTTTTTCCGAACACTCAATATCAAGCGAGACCACAGATAGACTGGGTAAGTAATCACCTGCTCGGCATTTTGCCTTTGAGACTCGACGATGCTGATTTTTTTGCACAGCAGATCCGGTGAACTCAATACTTCCCTTGATAAAACGTTCCATCAAGAATCGATCGGCGAGTCGAATATCGCTTTCAAAGGTTTGGATTTCTTCGTTGTGAAAGGCTTGCGCTAAACCAAAGCTGCTTCTCGACAGTGAGGTGTAACACGCGGCGAGAGGTGTTTGCTCGAATGTGGCTAATTCTAGAGGCTTAAATTGGCAATCGATCGACTCTTTCGCTGCGATTGCCTGACATGCCTCAACGTCAGATTGAGCGACAAAAAATACCGGTTTTTCATTTTGAATCGTCAGCAGAGTAGGGCCTTGAGGGGTGCTTAACCACAAGTCGATTTGTGTGCGCCCTGAAAAATCTCTTGCTTGTCTTGTGAGTACAAAGCCTTGCTGAATATCCAATGTAGTAACCTATTGAAATGGGGAATCGAATACTACCATCTAGCGACCCTCTGCGCACAAAAGGCAGTAAAAATACTAACTAAATTCTAGTTAGTAGAGGCAAATAACGGGACTCTATAAGCAAATAAGTGAAATTGTCGCGAATGGTTATTCAATGGTATTGAAAATATCTTTATCTTATGTAATTTTATTGGGTGTTGTTTTAACTGGTTGATTTTTAGAAAAAGCTTGTTGTTTTAGTTAGCTTATTTGTTAATAAGTACTTGCTAAAGTTCGTGTTTCAGCACATATTCAACAGAGCTTTTTTTTAGTAATTAAGTTAAGATGTACTCAATGCTGCGATCCACTGTTCCTTTGTTCAATTGTTTCAAACAGATGAAATGACACAGTGGTTGCAGAGCCAATTAATAGTGTGGAGATACAAGTTTGATAAATGTTTTCCTTGTAGATGATCACGAGCTGGTTCGCACAGGGATACGACGTATTATTCGTCCGTGGAATGAACGTAGCAGGGGAAGCTGAAAGCGGTGAAGATGCTGCAAAATGGTGTCGTACTAACAATACTGACGTTATTTTGATGGATATGAATATGCCTGGTATTGGTGGCTTAGAAGCAACCAAGAAGATCTTGCGTTTCAACCCTGATGTTAAAATCATCGTTTTAACTGTTCATACGGAAAATCCGTTTCCAACTAAAGTGATGCAAGCTGGAGCTGCTGGTTACCTTACTAAAGGGGCAGGTCCGGATGAAATGGTAAATGCAATTCGAGTGGTTAATAGTGGCCAACGATACATTTCACCAGAAATTGCGCAGCAGATGGCTTTGAGCCAATTCTCGCCTGCGTCTGAAAATCCATTCGCAGACTTATCTGAACGTGAACTTCAAATCATGATGATGATTACCAAAGGTCAGAAAGTGACGGATATTTCAGAACAACTCAATCTAAGTCCTAAAACAGTTAACAGTTACCGCTACCGCTTGTTCAGTAAGCTGGATATCAGTGGCGATGTAGAGCTGACGCATTTAGCGATTAGACATGGAATGTTAGACACTGAGACCCTTTAACACTGAGATCGTATAGTGACCAACTTGTTTGACTCAGTCTCATTCCTCAAGACAGTAACAGAGCAGCCCGGCGTTTATCGAATGTATAACGCCGAGGCTGCCGTTATTTACGTCGGTAAAGCTAAGAACCTCAAAAAACGCCTTTCCAGTTATTTCCGTAAAAAAGTCGACAGTGAAAAAACACGCGCTCTAGTTAGTAATATTGACAAGATCGATGTCACTGTAACGCACACGGAAACAGAAGCGCTCATTCTTGAGCACAACTACATCAAGCAGTACTTGCCTAAATACAACGTACTTTTGCGTGATGATAAGTCGTACCCTTATATTTTTATTAGCGGTCACAAGCATCCTCGTTTGTCGATGCACCGTGGTGCTAAGAAGAAAAAGGGCGAATACTTTGGTCCTTACCCTGATTCCGGCGCTGTGCGTGAGACGCTACACCTAATCCAAAAGATTTTCCCTGCCCGCCAGTGTGAAGATACGGTTTATGCCAATAGAACGCGCCCGTGTTTGATGTATCAGATTGGTCGTTGTGCTGCGCCATGTGTTAGCTCAATCATCTCTGATGAAGAGTACAGTGAACTTATCGACTACGTTCGTCTGTTCCTGCAAGGGAAAGACAAATTAGTCCTTGAGACGCTCATCGACAAAATGGACAAGGCAAGCCGTGAGCTTCGTTTTGAACAAGCTGCCGCTTTCCGTGATCAAATCCAAGCGATTCGACGTGTGCAAGAACAACAATACGTATCTGACGATTCAATGGAAGATATGGACGTGTTGGGATTTGCTCAAGAGAATGGCGTAGCGTGTATTCATATCTTGATGATTCGCCAAGGCAAGGTTTTAGGCAGTAGAAGCCATTTCCCTAAAATTCCCAACAATACGGTGCGAGAAGAGGTCTTTTCGAGCTTTTTAAGCCAATACTATCTTGCGCATAGTGAAGCGAGAACCATCCCAACCCGTTTGATTCTCAATGCCGATTTGATGGAAGATGTCACACCGATTCAAGAAGCCTTGTGTGAAGTAGCGGGTCGTAAGATTCACTTCAATACCAACCCTTCAGGTACTCGAGGTCGTTACCTTAAATTGTCTAATACCAATGCATTGACGGCTATTACCACCAAGATTAATCACAAGATGACGATTAATCAGCGCTTCAAAGAGCTCCAAGAAGTGCTGTCGATGGATGCTATCAAGCGCATGGAATGTTTTGATATCAGTCATACCATGGGTGAAAGCACGATTGCGTCGTGTGTGGTGTTCAATCAAGAAGGCCCGGTTAAACCAGAGTACCGTCGTTACAACATCACCGGCATTACAGGTGGCGATGATTATGCAGCGATGGCTCAGGCGCTTGAGAGACGTTATTCGAAGCAACTCGATGTCGACAAGATCCCAGACATCATCTTTATCGATGGTGGTAAAGGTCAGCTAAACCGCGCTCATGAGATCATTTCTCAATATTGGGGTGATTGGCCGTTTAGACCAAGAATGATGGGTATTGCGAAAGGCGTGACGCGTAAACCGGGTTTAGAAACTTTGGTAACCCTTGAAGGTGAAGAGTTTAATTTACCTAGCGATGCACCAGCGCTGCATCTTATCCAGCACATTCGTGATGAGAGCCATAATCATGCGATTGCAGGGCACAGGGCGAAACGTGGTAAAACGCGCAGAACCAGTGCTTTGGAAGGAATTGAAGGGGTAGGACCTAAACGTCGTCAAGCTTTGCTGAAATATATGGGTGGCTTACAAGAACTTAAGCGTGCAACTGTCGAAGAAATAGCCAAAGTGCCGGGCATTAGTCATTCTTTGGCAGAAAACATTTATCAAGCATTGAAACAATAGTAAAAATCCCGCACCATTAAAGCGCAATTAATAAGAGCCCAATAATATGCGTTTGAATATACCTAACATTTTGTCCTTACTGAGACTATTTTTGATCCCAGTATTCGTTGTCGTTTTCTATCTACCTTATCAATGGGCTCCTTTCGCTGCTGCGATGGTGTTTTGGGTAGCCGGTTTCACTGATTGGCTAGATGGCATGCTAGCTCGTAAGTTAGGGCAAACGTCTCGCTTCGGTGCCTTCATTGACCCTGTGGCTGACAAAGTGTTGGTCGCTACGGCTCTTATCCTGATTACAGAGCATTACCACTCTATTTGGATAACTATTCCAGCCGTGACCATGATTGCTCGTGAGATCATCATTTCAGCGCTTCGTGAATGGATGGCTGAAATCGGTAAACGCGCAAGTGTTGCGGTATCTTGGGTTGGTAAAGTCAAAACGGTTTCTCAGATGTTCGCTCTTTGGGTACTTATCTGGAGATACGACGACTGGATGGTGTGGGTAGGTTACATTGCACTGTATGTCGCCACCGTTCTTACTTATTGGTCAATGGCACAATACTTGATGGCTGCCAAAGACGATTTGTTAGACGAAAAACATCATTGATGAAGAAGCGAGCTGAGGCTCGCTTTTTTGATCTTTAACCTAAGGTTAAGTTATCAATAGTGGATATCTAATGTGATATAGATCTCCTTTGAATAACCCGCTCACAGTGTGTTTTGAACATAAAGTCAGCTATTTGGCCTGTTTCGTATGAAATCTATTCAAACGAATTAAAAATACAAAAATAATATTGACTCAATCGTCTGAATCCGTAGAATGCATCTCGTACCCAAGAGGATGGCAATGAGCGATTCGATTGGAGTTACTAAGGCGCCTTGGCAGAGTGGCTATGCAGCGGATTGCAAATCCGTGGACCTCGGTTCGACTCCGGGAGGCGCCTCCATTCTCTCTTTCTTCTAGAAAGAATTTGAATGAAAATGCGATACTAGCTCAGTTGGTAGAGCGCAACCTTGCCAAGGTTGAGGTCATCGGTTCGAACCCGATGTATCGCTCCAAATTTTGTAATGTTGATTGGCGTCAGCATTAAGATGGTGTTTTACTTTTCAGTAATCGGCATCGCAATAAAGAATTGCGTGCCCTGGTGGTGGAATTGGTAGACACAAGGGATTTAAAATCCCTCGGCGTTCGCGCTGTGCCGGTTCAAGTCCGGCCCGGGGCACCATCTATTAAAGTCTTTATCTCGATAAAGCAAATGCGATACTAGCTCAGTTGGTAGAGCGCAACCTTGCCAAGGTTGAGGTCATCGGTTCGAACCCGATGTATCGCTCCAAATTAAGAAGCCCGAACAGAAATGTTCGGGCTTTTTGGTTTCTGACGTTTAGCTTTTACGTTTAAGAACTCTTCTTGTTCGAATCCGCACTCAACATTCATTTCTATCTCTGTTTCAAATTTTGCAATCAAGTTAGTTTTTAAAAGCGAGATTCCCTATGAACTCGTTCCTCGTGCTAGGGAATGACGGAAAGACGGTATGACCTCAAAGTCTCTCTAGTAACGTTTATAAATCCACGTCGTCATCCTCGGGCGTGAGGAACGAGCGAACCGGGGAGCTCTTGCCGCTTGCTGATTAACTTCAGTTTAATCTATTGCATCAGATAGTTTCTGAATAAAACAATACATCGACATGTTGTAAGGGACTCCCAATGAACTCATTCTTCAGGCTAAGGAATGACGGAAAGGCGCCACAGCCTCAAAGCCATCACTAACACCGCCTGTACACCCACGTCGTCATCCTCGGGTGTGAGGAACGAATGAACCGGGGATCTCTTGCCGCTTGCTGATTAACTTCAGTTTAATCTATTGCATCAGATAGTTTCTTGAATAAAGCAATACAATGACATGTTGTAAGGGGTTCTCTATGAATTCATACCTCGCTCTAGGGAGTGACGCCATGACCTAAAAGCTTCTCTAGCAACGTTTATAACCCCACGTCGTCATCCTCGGGTATGAGGAACGAATGAACCGGGGATCTCTTTCCCAAACGATAGTGTGACGATATTTACAGCAATTGCTTAGCCACCGCTGCTATTTATCAAGCTATTACTAAAAACTATTGATCGTTCATTTCACTTTATGTTACTTTCCCGCGCAATCTCGGAATGAAAATGTTCAAGAAGAGCAACGATTGCTTCTGGGGGATACGCGTAGTGACCATTCTTGCTGATTGGGACATTACGTAGGGTAGGTATTGGCTAGTCCTTTAGCTGATAGACGGGATACTTATGGCGCAGTTCGTCATGTTAATGGGAAACCCAACATTGAACACACTAATTACAACATTGCTAATCAGCTCTGCATTTCCAAAGGGACCAGCTCCTCATAGCTGCCCGATCCTGCAAAAATGTCCAATTCTTCAAAACAGTAGCATTACTGAACCTTGAGCTCACGCTAACAATTTATCGCTGTCTTAAGACGGCTTAATTTCGTATTCGTCATTTGACTTATGCGAGCGTACAGCTATATCTCATTTCTAGACAATACGTGTACTTCACTATGAACTCTCTCCAACTTTAACGAGAGTTGGTGGGTAATTGCGTCTGATGGAGGTGAGTATGAACACATTCAAGGGGACTTTTATGACTACCGCCTTTGAAGTCGATATCAATACTATCGCAAATTCATTTTCAACTATGGTTCCTATCTTAGAGGGAACGTACGACCTAACACCTGACGCTATTTTGCTAGAGCAAGAACAGCATGAGTCGGATGTTCGCTCTTACCCAAGACGCCTGCCTATTGCTATTAAACGAGCATGTGGCGCTTTAGTTGAAGACACTCGTGGCCAACTCTTTCTCGATTGCTTAGCCGGTGCAGGTACACTTTCTCTGGGTTACAACCACCCTGAGATTAACCAAGCACTTAAAGACCAACTCGATTCTGGTTTGCCATACCAAACACTTGATATCACGACTCAAGCAAAAGAGACGTTTATCAAGCGAGTTAAAGCTTTTCTTCCTCAAGACTTTTCAAATAACTCGGTTCTTCAATTCTGTGGCCCATCTGGCGCTGACGCTGTGGAAGCGGCGATCAAGCTCGCCAAGCAAACCACAGGTCGCAACACCATGTTTGCTTTCCGTGGTGCTTACCATGGTATGACGAACGGCACCATGGGTATGATGGGTAACCTCGGCACTAAAGAGCGTCGTAGCGGCTTGATGTCTGATGTGCACTTCATGCCTTTCCCATACAACCTACGCTGCCCGTTTGGTATTGGTGGTGAAGCGGGTGCTAACGCGAGCATTCGTTACATCGAACGTATGTTGAATGATGACGAGTCTGGCATCATGAAACCGGCGGCGATGATCGTTGAGCCTGTGCAAGGTGAGGGCGGTGTGATTCCTGCTCCAGCATCTTGGTTACAAGGCCTACGTCGCATCTGTGATGAGCACGGTATACTACTGATTTTTGATGAAATTCAGTGTGGTGTCGGCAAAACAGGACATCGATTCGCGTTTGAAGAGTCAGGCGTTAACCCTGATATCTTATGTTTGTCTAAAGCGATCGGTGGCGGACTGCCTATGTCGCTGCTTGTATTCGACAAGAGCATCGATACTTGGAAAGCGGGTGAACATACCGGTACATTCCGTGGTAACCAGTTAGCAATGGTGTCTGGTGCTAAAGCACTGGAAATCATCGAGCGAGATGGTTTGGTGGAGCACGCGAACATTGCAGGCCAATACCTACGTCATGGGTTAGAGAAGATTCAATCACGCGTTAGCTGTATTGCTGAAGTTCGTGGTAAAGGCCTGATGCTCGGTGCTGAGATCAAACAACCAAATGGTGAGCTTAACAAGTTTGGCGAACCACAATCAGACGGCGAACTAACCCTAGCGATTCAACGAGCAGCGTTAGAGCGTGGCTTGATGGTTGAAAAGGGTGGTCGTGATGGCTCGGTAATTCGTTTCCTTCCGCCAATGATTATCTCTTTTGAGCAGATTGACTTTGCACTCCGCGTAATGGAAGAAGCGATCATCGCAGCTGGTGGTGGCTTACAACAAGACCCAGCTTCAAGCGAACAAGCAAACCAAGAATGGAACAAGCACTTCATTCACACAGGCTTAGGCGGTAGCGACGAATTCGCTAACGTCATGAACCAAACCACTCAGGCGATGAAAGCGGTTTTCGAGCAGGTTGAAACGCCATACTCAGGTCTAGAACCAAAAGTGCTAGAGGCTGCTATCAAGGCTGTCGACCTAGACAACAACCAACACGCTTTGGTTGATGTTGTAGATAGTACTGCAGACCTTGTCGCTGCAAACTCCATCTTCGTGCAACACCCAGATTGCATTGCACACCTTCACACTCCTCCTCTTATGGCTTCGGTAGCAGCGGAATCGATTATCGCGGCGTTGAATCAATCAATGGATTCATGGGACCAAGCATCGGCTGCAACTTATGTTGAGCAGCGCGTGGTTGATTGGATGTGTGACAAGTACCAACTTGGCGCACAAGCTGACGGTGTTTTCACTAGCGGAGGCACGCAAAGTAACCTAATGGGTTTACTGCTTGCGAGAGACTGGGTTGCGGATAAGCACAATGGTCATTCTATCCAAAAGCTTGGCTTACCAGAATACGCGAGCAAGCTGCGTATCTTATGTTCAAAGAAATCTCACTTCACGGTTCAAAAGTCAGCCTCTCTACTAGGGCTAGGCGAAGCGGCAGTGTGCTGTGTTGATACCAATGCAAACGGCACTATCAAGCCTGATTTGTTAGATGCAGAAGTGAAAGCGCTTAAAGCACAAGGGTTGATTCCTTTTGCTGTTGTCGGTACGGCGGGTACAACCGATCACGGTGCTATCGACGACCTTGATGCGATTGCAGACCTCGCAAGCCAACAAGGCCTTTGGTTCCATGTCGACAGTGCTTACGGTGGCGCGCTTATCTTGAGTAGCCACAAGGCTCGCTTACAAGGCATCGAAAAAGCGGACTCTGTGAGTGTCGATTTCCACAAATTGTTCTATCAAACAATCAGCTGCGGCGCGGTATTGTTGAAAGACAAAGCGAACTTTAAGTACCTTCTACATCACGCAGATTACCTAAACCGCGAACACGATGAACTGCCAAATCTAGTCGATAAGTCTATTGCGACCACCAGGCGTTTCGATGCATTGAAAGTCTTCATGACGATGCAAAGCGTTGGACCAAAGCAGTTGGGTGATATGTACGACCATCTTCTTGAGCAAACGCTAGAAGTGGCAGACCTGATTCAAAACCAAGCTGGCTTAGAGCTACTCGCAGAGCCGTCACTATCAACAGTGCTGTTCCGATCTAAGCCGTCAGCAAACGGCGAGCTAGATTTAGACAAATTGAATCAAACGCTAAGACTGGAAGCGCTGACTCGTGGTGTTGCAGTACTCGGTGAAACGGTCGTGGATGGTAAGAGTGCGCTTAAATTCACTATCTTGAATCCGTGCCTAAAGACATCAGATTTCAAATCTCTAATTAACAAAATTCAAACTCTAGCCACTGAGCTAGCAGAACAACAAGGGTAATTAATACTATGGCTATTCTACAAATTGGTGCAGGCGGCGTTGGTTGGGTTGTTGCACACAAAGCAGCACAAAATAACGAAGTACTGGGTGATATCACAATCGCTTCTCGCACAATCGCGAAGTGTGAAAAAATCATCGAATCTATCAAGGGCAAAAACAACCTTAAAGATTCAACTAAGAAACTAGAAGCACGTTCAGTAGACGCTGATGATGTTGATGCGCTTGTTGCTTTGATTAAAGAAGTTCAGCCGGATCTAGTGATCAACGCTGGTCCTCCTTGGGTAAACATGGCAATCATGGAAGCATGTTACCAATCTAAAGTTTCTTATTTAGATACATCGGTAGCGGTTGACCTATGTTCTGAAGGCCAACAAGTACCACAAGCTTACGATTGGCAGTGGGGCTACCGTGAGAAGTTCGCTGAAGCCGGCATCACAGGTATTCTTGGTGCTGGTTTCGATCCAGGTGTGGTATCAATCTTTGCTGCATACGCGGTTAAGCACTTGTTCGATGAGATTGACTCAATTGATGTAATGGATGTGAATGCTGGTGACCACGGCAAGAAGTTTGCGACAAACTTTGACCCAGAAACCAACATGCTTGAGATCCAAGGCGATTCTTTCTACTGGGAAAATGAAGAGTGGAAACAAGTACCTTGTCACTCTCGTATGCTTGAGTTTGAATTCCCGAACTGTGGTTCTCACAAAGTTTACTCAATGGCGCATGATGAAGTTCGTTCAATGAAAGAGTTCATCCCAGCTAAGCGTATCGAATTTTGGATGGGCTTTGGTGATGCATACTTGAACTACTTCAACTGCATGCGTGATATCGGTCTTCTTAGCCCAGATCCGCTAACACTGCACGATGGTACTGTGGTTCAGCCTCTGCATGTTCTTAAAGCACTACTACCGGATCCAACATCTCTAGCTCCGGGTTACACTGGTTTAACGTGTATCGGTACTTGGGTTCAAGGTAAGAAAGATGGTAAAGAGCGTAGCGTATTCATCTACAATAACGCAGACCACGAAGTGGCTTACGAAGACGTAGAGCACCAAGCGATCTCTTACACAACTGGTGTTCCAGCGATTACCGCTGCACTTCAGTTCTTCCGTGGCGAATGGGCTGATAAAGGCGTGTTCAACATGGAACAGCTAAATCCAGATCCGTTCCTAGCAACTATGCCGGAAATTGGTCTAGATTGGCATGTTCAAGAGCTTGAAGCAGGCCAAGGTCTTCCAGTGATTCATGAGCTGAAAAAATAAGAACTGATTTCTTGTTTTGATTGCTAATTAAAGGGGACATGGATTGTTCCCTTTTCGATGATGATAGCCTTGAAGCTTTGGTATCATTTATTTTGATTTTGTAACTCACTGCGCTCGGACAGGACAAAATCAAAATAAATAACACCAAAATTGTTAATTTACCTTTCCATCTATAGATGCTGCTTGAGTGTTTACAAAAATGACGTTTAAGAAAGAAGAACTAAAAACCCCATATTTCATGATCAACGAAGACAAGTTGATTGCGAACTTAGAAAAAGCCAAGCAACTGAAAGAGATTTCAGGTGTGAAATTGGTACTTGCGCTTAAGTGCTTCTCGACTTGGGGCGTGTTTGACATCATCAAACCGTACCTAGACGGTACTACTAGTTCTGGCCCTTATGAAGTGAAATTAGGTCACGAAACTTTTGGCGGTGAAACTCATGCTTACAGTGTGGGCTACAGTGAAGATGACGTGAGAGAGGTTGCTGACATCTGCGACAAGATGATCTTCAACTCTCAAAGCCAACTTGCTGCTTACCGTCATATTGTTGAAGGTAAAGCTTCACTGGGTTTACGTTTAAATCCGGGCGTGAGCTACGCAGGGCAAGACTTGGCGAATCCAGCACGTCAATTCTCGCGTTTGGGCGTGCAAGCTGACCACATCAAACCAAAAATTTTCGATGAGATTAATGGTGTGATGTTCCACATGAACTGTGAGAACAAAGACGTCGATGCGTTTATCGGCCTGCTTGATTCAATCTCAGAACAGTTTGGTGAGCACTTAGATAAGTTGGACTGGGTGAGCATGGGCGGAGGTGTGTTCTTCACATGGCCTGGCTATGACATCGAAAAACTCGGTCTTGCGCTGAAAGCCTTCTCTGAAAAGCACGGTGTGCAGATGTATCTTGAGCCGGGTGAAGCGATCATCACTAAAACAACCGACCTAGTTGTGACAGTGGTCGATATTGTTGAGAACGTGAAGAAAACAGCGATTGTGGATTCAGCGACTGAGGCGCACCGCCTTGACACGCTTATCTACAATGAGCCCGCATCAGTATTGGAAGCATCAGAAACAGGCAGCCATGACTACGTGATTGGTTCGTGTTCATGTCTTGCGGGCGATCAGTTCTGCGAAGCGAGCTTTGATGAGCCACTTAAGATTGGTCAAAAGCTGCATCTGTTAGACAGCGCGGGTTACACAATGGTGAAATTGAACTGGTTCAATGGCCTTAAAATGCCTTCAATCTTCTGTGAACGTAGCAGTGGTGAAGTTCAGAAGCTAAATGAATTCGGCTATGAAGACTTCAAACGCTCATTATCACAATGGTCAGTTAAGTAACTGAATCACAAGTTCAGAGCAATACAAAGAGCAGCTAATGAGCTGCTCTTTTTTGTTCTTTAATTTTGTTTATTTAGCTTTCAATCATCACACGAGTATCTTCACTGAGCGTTTCGAGTTCATTAACTACGTCGTCGATCTGTACTTCGATTGGCAGCTTAACGGCGATTTTTGATGTGAATAGACTTGAGCTAACACCGCCGCCACCAGCGATAAAGACGCGGTGACAATCCATATCGAGAATACTGATTCCTTGTCTATCCAATACATGAGTCACTTCGTTGACGATACCTGCTCGGTCGTTAGAGTCGAGTCTCAAGTGATGGACCGTGTCTTGAACATTGTATGTATGATCGGAATCGACAAACTGCACGATGAGATCTGGATTGGCGCTGAACGCTTCTTTTACAATCGATTCGTTGATGGCTGGAAGTTGAACCTTTAGTACGCCTGCGACTTGGTCTTCAATAAAGTTCACTTTACTGATGAGCCATTTGCCGTCGTTTTCGTGAGTAACCGCAGCAAGCTGTTTGATTGTTGCTGGTGATGCTTTTCCGATAAAGTTTACGATAAATGTACTGTTCATATCAGCCCCCAAGGTTTCAATTATTCTTTGCTAATTAAATGTTTGATATCACGCGATAAAGTTCTTTAATTTCAGTGTAGAAGGTTACATCGAACAATGTTTGACCTAGGTCAATTTTTGAAACTAAGCTTCGATGCAAAAAAAGAGAATGAAGAGTAGGGCACAAAAAAAGCGGCTAGAGAGCCGCTTTTTAGAAGAGTTGTCACTGTGATTGATGATTCAGCAACTTATATTCAATAACTTATATTGAGTAGTACTAGAGACGAATTAGAACGTTACTTTGAAGTTCATACCAACAAACTGAGAGTCGTATGGTGCGCCAGCATCGTAAGCAAAACGTGCAGCGTCTTGGTTATCCCACCAAGGGTTAGTATTCAGGTTAACTTCTGCATCACCGCCCCATGCGTCACTTACCCAGTAGTGAATGTGTCCAACAGGGTTAAGGAAGAATAGCGACACATCACCCATGGTTTGAGAGCCCATCACTTCGCCACCTGAAGCAATGATATCCTGCTCTGCTTCTAGCATCATTTCACCGACAACCGCACCGAAGAAAGGTGTGATGAAGAGATCTTGCCATGAAGGTACTTCTGCAAACGCTTCTACGCCGTATTCCCAGAAGAACGTCGACATAGTCCAAGAGTATAAGAATGACTCAAACTCGTCGTAACCTGCGTGTCGAGCTGCGGTGTAGTAAACACCACCGAAATATGGGTGCATTACGTAGTTTAGGAAGTGTTCGTCACGGTCCCATGTTGGACCAGCAGAAACGTTATCTTTCCACTTTTTACCTAATGAGCTGATATCACGTTGGTCATCATCCCACTTAGTAATACTTTCAGGGAGCAGAGTCATTAGACCCACTGTCGCGACACTCAAGCCAAGAATGGTGTAGGTTTGACCCATTAGGTAATCCCAATCTTTCTCCTGACTCACCAACATGTGTTTTGGTTGTTGGATTGAGAAGTCGTACTCATCACTCGACTCGCTCAGTGCGTAATTGGTACTAGGCTTGTAGGTGTACAAGTTGTCATTAAAACAGTAATCTTGAGCACATTCATCCGAGTAAGAAAGGTTGATTGGCTGGTCGAAGTCGTATTGGCTTGCAACCGAGTTAACTGACATTAGCATTGAAAATGCGGCAGTAACCTTTGCTAGTAACGGTGATTTGGCCACAAGGGTCTCCATGACAAAGTTTGGAATTGATCAGGGTCACAATTATCTATTAAATGCCTGATTTAGGGAACTAATAATTTATAGCTTTTCCTAAGAAAACCTTAGGTTTAACATTATTAATATTAGTAAAAAGGCGAATTGCTCCAAATTCAACCATAGACCAGTTTGTAAATAATGCAGTGTCTTTTTATGACAACAAGGGATAGAAATATGACGAAAATCGCAATGTTAAGCACAGGTGAAGAAGTTCTTCATGGAGACATTGTAGATACAAACGCAGCTTGGATGTCTGCTGAGTTTTATCAGCATGGTTTTGCGCTTGCTAAGCGCTCAACTGTGGGTGATCAAATGAATGCTCTTGTTGAAGAACTGCTGATGCTGAGCTTTAACTATGATGTGGTTATCGTTAATGGTGGTTTAGGCCCGACAACCGATGATATGAGTGCTGCCGCCGCTGCAGCTGCTTCCGAGCAGAAACTCGTCATGTTCCCTGAATGGCTTGCTCGTATGGAAGAGATGTTCTCTGGACGTGGCATGCCAATGCCAGACAGCAACCTTAAACAAGCTTTGTTACCTGCGAGTTCAGAGATTGTCGATAACCCTGTGGGGACGGCTTGTGGCTTCAAACTGAAAATTAACGATGCGACTTTCTATTTCACGCCGGGTGTACCAAGTGAATTCAAGCGCATGGTGACGTTTGAGATTCTTCCTGACTTGTCGTGTACCTACCCTCAAGTGGTTGCCTCTGAATGCAGTCGACTGTTTACGTTTGGTTTGTCTGAGTCCGGTATCTCTGATGTTTTGGATCAACTAAAGCTGCCAGAAGGTTATGAACTTGGTTATCGCTCTTATCTGCCGTTCATTGAGGTCAAACTGTTTGGTCCTAAGGCAGACTTAGAAACTCGCGTTAAGCTTCTGCAGATGGTTTACAAGCTGCTAGAGAGTAATGTCGTTAGTGTTGATGAGCCGATGATTGACCATATTGGACACATCATGGCGGAAAAAAAGAAGACGTTATCTGTGTCTGAAGTGTCGACCAAAGGTTCACTGTCAGCGTGGCTGCAATTGAATGAGCAGATAGAAGATTGCTTCGGACACTCATGGGTGATGGCTGAGCCAAAAGAGAGCGAACTTGAAAAGAGCGATCCATTAGCCGCGACCTTTGCGCTGGCTGGAGCAACAAGAGATAAGTGCGGAACTGAATTGGCTTTGGTGACTGGTAAGCTGGAAGGCAACACATTCAGCGTTGCATTGTCGACTGAAGCAGGCGAATGGGGGCAGGTACTTGAGTTTTATCGTCAGTACTCGCGTGAAGACCAACGCAACGTGATTAAGACCGTTGCCGCCGATATGCTGAGAAGGCATTTAGACAACAAACCGATGTTTGGTACTTATTCTTCGGTTAAGCGATTAAAAGACATGTTTATTCCAGCGGCTATCATTAAGTAGCTATGTAAGCTAACGATGTAAGCGAACTCGCTAAGTCTGTATTAAAAACGCTAGAAAAAACGAAATAAAAAGGCCCAACATCTAAATAGGTGTTGGGCCTTTTGTTTATCTAGCCTTCTAGATAACCAAACAAGCAGCGATGTTTACACGCAACTCATGTCTGTAAGAACTCGATTACAAACCGCTTGTCATATGTAGGCTGTAGAACAAACCACGGCCGATTAACTCTGAAGCCAAGAACAATACTAGTGCTAAGCCAAGGTTAACTGGGTTCACTTTTGCTTTGTTCAGCATAGGTAGAATCCAAATCAACAAGCTTGCCATTAGCAGTGCCACTTGAAGAATCACATAGCTACCTAAACCATCGACTAACTCAGACGCTTTTGCCGCTGAAGTTTGGATGTCTCCGATTAGGTTCAGTTTTCCTACTGTCACAAGCAAGCTGATAGCAACAGCGATAACAGCCAACATGGTGATGTTACGGTCAACCGTAAAGCGGCTGTCGTTTGCGAATACAATCACGAACTGAGATAACAGAAAGCCACCCACAACCATCGTCATGATGAAGCTCAGTGGTGTGTAGATGTTGTCCCACGTCGGTACTGTGTTGATCATGTATACGTTGATCATCGCGTACATGAAGATAACACCCAGTACCATCGCGCCAACCATCAGTGCTTTCTGGATAGCAACGCCACCTTTCTTGACTACCGACAGTAACCATTGCAGGCCACCGACAGCGAAGAATGCCGCACCGAAGAACACTTCGTTAGACAACCAAGCCGAACCTAGCTGATTAAAAGCGTTAAACGCGCGCAGTGGAGAGCCAAGGTGCGTTGTCGAGAACATAAAACCAAGCCCCATTAATGCCCATAGGATAAACATTGGAACCTTGTAGCTGTTCAGCTTCTCTTCGTCATGACCAAGTACCAGTGCACGTGCGCCAATCAGTAAGTAACCACCAACCGCAGTTTGCGCCAGCACCGTAAAGAAGATTAAAGACCACTCATGAAAAATCATCTTACACCTCCTTCGGGTTTGCTAGGTGACCGCTGGTATCGCCAGTCGGCTTCGCGTTTTTGTTCAGCTTAATCACGATGTTTGGTAGCGTTTCTGTTGAAGATGGCAGTGGAGCCACATCCGCACCAGAGCCGTACTTCTCACGAAGTGTATTGATTTCACCAAACTCCAATGCACGAAGTGGGCAAGACTCAACACAGATAGGCTGTTTGCCTTCAGAAACACGTTGGTAACAACCATCGCATTTCGTCATATGACCTTTCTTAGCATTGTATTGTGGTGCGCCGTAAGGACACGCATTGCTACAGTGCTGACAACCAATACATACGCTCTCATCAACCACAACCAAACCGTCTTCATCACGTTTGTGCATTGCGCCCGAAGGACACACTTTCACACACGCTGGGTTAGTACAGTGGTTACAAGCGATAGATAGGTAGTAAGAAAAGACATCTTTCTGAACCCAGGTATCACCATCTTGAGTGAAGCCACCACCGGCATATTCGTATACGCGACGGTAGTTCGTTTTGATGTCTAGATCGTTATAATCTTTACAAGCAAGCTGACAGGTTTTACAACCCGTGCATTTACTTGAATCAATGTAAAAGCCGTATTGTTTCATTCCAACCTACCTTATGCTTTCTTTAGCGCTTTGATTTGAACTAGGTTTGTATGCTGAGGGTTACCCTTAGCAAGTGGGCTCGGGCGCTGAGTCGTCAGCACGTTGATAGAGCCTGCATGGTCGATCTTCTGACCATCTGGTGCGTACCATGCACCTTCGCCTAGTGCGACAACTCGAGGAAGAATCCTAGGTGTCACTTTCGCTGGAATATGTACTTCGCCACGGTCGTTGAAAATACTCACCATGTCGCCGCTATCAATACCACGTTCTTTTGCATCGATTGGGTTGATCCACAACTCTTGCGGTGCTGCTGCTTTGATTTCTGCAACGTTGCCGTAAGTCGAGTGAGTACGAGCCTTGTAGTGGAAACCGGTTAGCTGAAGTGGGTACTTCTCTGCTAGTGGGTCGTTATGACCTTCGAAAGAGTCCGCGTAAATCGGAAGTGGGTGAATCACTTCGTCTTCTTTAAGCTTCCAAGTCTTCGCGATATCAGCCAGTTGCTCTGAGTAGATCTCGATCTTGCCACTTGGTGTGGTCAGTGGGTTCGCTTCAGGATCTTTACGGAAATCTTCATAAGCGATGTAGTGGTGGTCGTAACTACGTTTGTAGATACCCAGCTCTTTCATCTCTTCGAAGGTTGGCAGTGTTGGATCGTTCTTACGAGTTTCTGCGTAAAGGTGCTCAATCCATTGCTCTTGAGTACGGCCTTCGGTGAACTCTTTTTCTACGCCCATTCGTTTCGCAAGCTGAGTACACATCTCGTAGATAGATTTTGCTTCAAACTGAGGCTCAATCGCTTTCTGCGCGTAGATGAAGTAAGGCATGTTCGCCGCTTTACCGTCCATACACCAGTCGTCTTGCTCAGACGTTGTTAAGTCTGGCAGGATGATATCGGCGTACTTCGCTGAAGACGTCATATGGTTATCAACCACGACAATCATTTCACACGCACTTTCATCTTGAAGAATCGCGTGAGTCTTGTTGATGTCTGAGTGTTGGTTAATGATGCAGTTACCTGCGTAGTTCCAGATCATCTTGATTGGGTTCTTAAGGCGCTCTGCACCGCGAACGCCATCAGTGATGTCGGTCATTTCATGGTGACGGTAAATCGCGTCTGTCCACATGAACATTGAAATAGACGTTTCAACTGGGTTTGGCACGGTAGGGAAGCGCACAAATGGAATGTTGATGTCGCTTTCACGAGCGCCTGTTGAACCGCCTGATACGCCCACAGAACCAGTGAGCAGTGACAGCATCGCGATTGCACGACACGCTAGTTCACCGTTCGCAGTGCGTTGTAAGCCCCAACCTTGGTGAATCGCACATGGTTTCGCTGTGCCCATTTCACGGCCAAGCTTAACGATGGTGTCAACTGGAATACCCGTGATCTTAGAAGCCCATTCTGGTGTCTTCTCTACGCCATCTTCACCTAAACCTAGGATGTAAGATTTGTAGTCGCTGTTTTTAGGCGCTGATGCAGGAAGGGTCTTCTCATCGTAACCGACACAGTATTTGTCTAGGAACGGTTGGTCGACAAGGTCTTCAGTGATCATCACGTGTGCAAGACCCGCTACCAATGCCGCATCTGTAGAAGGACGAATTGGGATCCATTGATCTTCACGGCCACCGGCAGTATCGGTGTAGCGAGGGTCGATGATGATCGTTCTTGCGTTTGATTTGTTTTTGCTTTCAACGTAGTGGTGGATCTGGCCGCCACCAGACATACGCGTCTCAGCAGGGTTGTTACCAAACTGAATGTTAAGTTTAGTGTTCTCTAAATCAGAGAAAGAGTTGTTGTTTGCCCAACCGCCGTAGGTGTAGCTCAAGCCTTTCGTGATTTGCGCTGTTGAGTAGTCACCGTAATGGTTTAAGTAACCACCACTTAGGTTCATTAGACGAGCAATCAGCGTTTGAGCTGGTGGCCAAGATTTAGTAACCGTGCCGCCCAGCGTACCTGTACCGTAGTTTAGGTAGATAGTGTCGTTACCGTAGTCTTTGATAAGGCGTTGCATGGTGCCAGCGACTTCATCATAAGCCTCTTCCCAGCTAATACGCTTAAACTTACCTTCACCACGTTTACCCACACGTTTCATTGGGTACTTTAGGCGATCTGGGTTATAAACACGGCGGCGCATCGAGCGACCACGTAGACACGCACGAACTTGGTGATGACCGTATTCGTCAGTGCCTGTGTTGTCTGTTTCTACGTATTTGATTTCACCGTTTTGTACATGCATACGCAGTGGGCAGCGAGAGCCACAGTTTACTGTACATGCACTCCATACGATTTTCTCATCCACATTTTCAGCAACTGCAGCCGCTACTGGTTTGGATTTGAAAGGTAATGCAATACCGCCCGCAAGTGCAGCTGCACTACCTACTGCAGAGGAAGCTTTCATGAAGCCTCTTCGAGTAAGATTCATTACCCCAGATTCTTTCTTATTCGTCATTCTAAGATGCCTTTTGCTATTGATAGCTAGCACTTTATAGGTAGTTTGTTCTTTATGTATTTATTTCGAATTATTGATTGATTGGCATCAAATAAGTGTGGAATTTAAAGTTTATGAATTGAATGTATAAAATAGATCAAAGAATGAAATGAGTTAATTAATATAATTATCTTTAAACCTATAAGGATATAAATAATAATGATTATCGATACGCATAAATTGTTGGGTTCGCTATTTTATCAAGCGACAAGTAAAGAACAGTTAATCACCATTGTCGAAGCTTTGGTTGAGAGCGAAGTACTCTCTGAAGAATGCTTGCAGGCATTAAGAAGCGAAGACGAAGATGCGCTCGCAGCAGAGTTCAGCCGCCTGTTTGAAGGCGTTGGAGACATGCCAGCTCCGCCTTGGGGTTCTGTGTACCTAGATAAAGACCGCGTTGTGTTTGGTGCTTCTACGGTTGAGTATCGCCAGTTTTTAGAATTGAATCAGATTGAATTAGACACTGGGTTAAGAGAGCCGGAAGATCAATTTGGTTTAATGTTATTCGCTCATGCGTATTTGTTAGAAAATAATAATATTAATTCAGCCGGTGAATTACTTGAGGGTTACTTATTAACTTGGTCTTCTGTTTATTTAGAAAAACTAAATAAAGCATCAGAGTTATCTTTTTATAAAAAGCTATCGGTTGATGTAATAGATTGGTTTAAGTACTTAATATCTGAATATAATTTAAACGTTGCTACTAAAAAGTTATATATCGACTAATGTCTGAACAAATAAATTCAAATAGACGCGGTTTCTTAACTCGACTTTCTAAACCGGTTAAAGCAGCCGCGAATTATGAAGAGATATCACAGCGCTTGCATGCAAGACCGCCAAGAGCGGTCGATGAGGTGCTGTTTGAGCGTCTTTGCGACGGTTGTGGATTGTGTGAACAATCGTGTCCAAATAGCGTTATTGAGATGCTAGAGGGCAGTGCGCTGCTGAATTTGGATTACAACAGTTGTTCTATGTGTAACAAATGCACTGAAGTGTGTCCGACCGGCGCACTTCATCCAACGGTCACGCCTTATATCGACCTCAAGCCGAGCTTTGCGGATAGCTGCAATAATTACATGCAAATGGACTGTTCAGCATGCCAAACGGCGTGTTCAGCTGGTGCAATACACATCGAAGTAGGAGAGTTGCCTACAGTGGACAAAGATAAGTGTAACGGCTGTGGAGAGTGCCGAAGCGCTTGTTATATTGGCTCTGTGACTCTTAACCTGACTCAGCAATAAACGTTTGGCTTTGTATGACACAAGCCAACAGGAAGATTTGGTTGAGTGATAGACGAGTCGCTTTAGATACCTAAAGACATAAATAGAAAAGGGTCCGCATTCCTAAAGGAAGCGGACCCTTTTTTGATTCTTATTGACGATATTCGAACAAAGTGACCTAAAGCCAGCTGGCTTATGCGCGTTTTTGCTTGTTTCTATGAATAACGTTACTCAGCGATAGCTCAGTCTTTGCTTTACAGATACAAGGCAATATCTCATTACCTTGCGTGTAAGCCATAGCAAAACCAACGTACTCGACCTCACCAGAATCCAACGTGCAGCGGCAAGCGCCACAGTGACCATCTCGGCAGTTGTATTCTGGCTCTAACCCAGCTTGTTCCATTGTTTCCAACAGAGTGTTTGAAGGGTTAGATTCAATTGAAGTCAGTTTGTTGATTTTGATTGTTGGCATTACAGCTCAAATCCTTCAAAGTCGTCAGCTTTTACTTCGTTGTCGATTTGGCCAACTAGGTAAGAACTGATTTCTGCTTCTTGTGGAGCAACTTGAACGTTATCTGAAGACAACCAAGCGTTGATCCATGGAATTGGGTTCGACGTTGCTGCTGGGTAAGCCGTACCTAGGCCAACAGCCTGCATACGGATGTTGGTAATGTACTCAACGTATTGGCAAAGAATGTCTTTGTTCAGACCAATCATAGAGCCATCTTTGAATAGGTATTCTGCCCACTCTTTCTCTTGCTCAGCCGCTTCTTTGAATAGGTCGAAACACTCTTGCTTACACTCTTCAGCGATCTGCATGAATTCAAAATCATCTTGACCATTGCGTAGCAAGTTGATCATGTGCTGTGTACCAGTAAGGTGAAGGGCTTCATCACGAGCGATTAGCTTGATGATCTTCGCGTTACCTTCCATTAGCTCACGCTCAGCGAATGCAAATGAACATGCGAAACTTACGTAGAAACGAATCGCTTCTAGTGCGTTTACAGACATTAGACATAGGTAAAGTTTCTTCTTCAGGTCGTGAAGTGAAATCTTGACGTCTTCGCCGTTGATGCTGTGGTTGCCTTCACCGTAGCGGTGGTAGTCAGCCGTTAGCTTGATTAGGTCGTCGTAGTAGAAAGCGATGTCTTTAGCACGCTTCAGAATCTCTTCATTTTCAACGATGTCGTCGAATACTACGCCTGGATCATTCACGATGTTACGGATGATGTGCGTGTAAGAACGAGAGTGAATCGTTTCAGAGAAAGACCAAGTTTCAATCCAAGTTTCAACTTCTGGTAGAGATACCAATGGAAGTAGGGCAACGTTAGGGCTGCGGCCTTGGATTGAATCTAGAAGCGTTTGGTACTTCAAGTTAGAGATGAAGATGTGCTTTTCATGCTCAGGAAGCTTGTTGTAGTCGATACGGTCGCTAGACACATCTACTTCTTCTGGACGCCAGAAGAAAGAAAGCTGCTTCTCGATAAGCTTTTCGAAGATTTCGAATTTTTGTTGGTCGTAACGTGCAACGTTTACCGACTGACCCAAGAACATTGGTTCTTTTAGTTGGTCATTTTTTTGCTGAGAAAAAGTACTGTAAGCCATAAATGCCTCAAATCCTTTAAAGACCCGTAATAAAACGGACCCTGTTAATGCTTTAAACCCAGAGAAGATAACTCTTCTCTGGGGTCTTAATGTTTATTGCGGTTTAGATCTTACAACCGCCGCCTTCACAATCTTCTTCCGGCACTTGAACTGCATCGCCTTGGTCGTCTTTAGCACCATCACGAGTGTTATGGTAGTAAAGCGTCTTAACACCGTACTTGTACGCTGTTAGTAGGTCTTGAAGCAGCTTCTTCATTGGTACTTTACCGCTGTCGTAAACACTTGGATCATAGTTAGTGTTTGCAGAGATAGCTTGGTCAACGAATTTTTGCATGATACCCACTAGGTGTAGGTAACCGTCGTTAGAACCAATGTTCCAAAGTAGCTCGTAGTTCTCTTTAAGATTTAGGAAATCTGGAACCACTTGCTTAAGGATGCCGTCTTTCGATGCTTTCACTGATACGTAACCACGTGGTGGCTCGATACCGTTAGTCGCGTTCGAGATTTGAGACGATGTCTCAGAAGGCATAAGCGCTGTTAGCGTAGAGTTACGCAGACCGTGCTCCATGATCTCTTCACGTAGAGAATCCCAATCGTAGTGCAGTGGCTCTTCACATACTAAGTCGATATCTTTTTTGTAAGTATCGATTGGCAGTAGGCCTTTCGCGTAGTTGGTCTCGTGGAAAGATGGGCAACGGCCTTGCTCTTTCGCTAGTTCAACAGATGCTTTTAGCAAGTGGTATTGAATTGCTTCAAAAGTACGGTGAGTCAGGCCATTCGCGCTGCCATCAGAGTACTTAACACCATTCTTCGCTAGGTAGTATGCGTAGTTGATTACACCTACACCTAAAGTACGACGGTTCATTGTCGACTTGTATGCAGCTGGAAGCGGGTAGTCTTGGTAATCAAGCAGTGCATCTAGAGCACGAACAACCAGCTCAGAAAGCTCTGCTAGGTCGTCCAGTTCATTGATTGCGCCAAGGTTGAATGCTGAAAGCGTACATAGTGCAATTTCGCCTTCGTCATCTTCTACGTTAGAAAGTGGCTTAGTAGGAAGCGCGATTTCTAGACATAGGTTCGATTGACGAACAGGTGCTACTTCAGAATCAAACGGGCTGTGTGTATTACAGTGGTCAACGTTCTGAATGTAGATACGACCAGTAGAAGCACGCTCTTGCATTAGCAGAGAGAAAAGCTCAACGGCTTTAACCGTTTCACGCTTCACTGAAGGATCGTTTTCGTACTTAACGTATAGCTCTTCAAAACGGTCTTGGTTTTCGAAGAACGCATCGTAAAGGCCAGGTACGTCTGAAGGTGAGAACAGGCTGATGTTGCCACCCTGAACTAGGCGAGAGTACATAAGCTTGTTCAGCTGTACGCCGTAATCCATGTGACGAACTCGGTTCTCTTCAACGCCGCGGTTGTTTTTCAGTACTAATAGAGACTGAACTTCACCGTGCCATAGTGGGTAGAATACCGTTGCTGCACCGCCACGAACACCACCTTGAGAACAACATTTTACTGCTGTTTGGAAGTATTTGTAGAAAGGGATACAGCCTGTGTGGAACGCTTCACCATTACGGATTTCAGAACCAAGCGCACGGATACGACCTGCGTTGATACCAATACCAGCACGTTGAGATACGTAACGAACAATTGAGCTTGCTGTCGCGTTGATAGAATCAAGGCTGTCACCACACTCGATCAGTACACAAGAACTGAATTGACGAGTAGGCGTACGTACACCAGACATGATCGGTGTAGGTAGAGAAATCTTAAACGTAGACGATGCGTCGTAAAAACGTTTGATGTAGTCAAGACGAGTCGATTTCGGGTATTTAGCGAATAGACACGCAGCAACTAAAATGTAAAGGAACTGAGCACTCTCGTAGATTTCTTTCGTTACACGGTTTTGCACGAAGTATTTACCTTCGAGCTGCTTAACCGCTGCGTAAGAGAAGTCTAAGTCACGTTTGTGGTCGATGTACTCGTCAAGCTCTTCGAATTCAGCTTTCGTGTAATCTTCCATAAGGTGGCTATCGTATTTACCCATATCAACCAGTTTTGCAACGTGGTCATACAGTGCAGGCGGCTCGTATTCGCCGTACGCTTTTTTACGTAGGTGGAATACAGACAGACGTGCTGCTAGATATTGGTAATCAGGAGTCTCTTCAGAGATTAAATCCGCTGCTGACTTGATGATAGTTTCATGAATGTCAGTAGTGGTGATGCCATCGTAAAACTGAATGTGAGCTTTCAATTCTACTTGTGATACAGAAACATTGTGCAAGCCTTCAGCTGCCCATGTAATCACGCGATGGATCTTCTCTAGATCGATCGTTTCTTTGCGCCCGTTACGCTTGGTAACAGTAAGTTGTTGGTTCATTCTGCTTAATTTCCCTAACAAAACTGAACAAGGCCGTGTTTTTGTGTATTTCTGTGTAATTTTTGTAAATTACGTTTCGGCTTTGTGATCTTGGTCTACCCATACATTGTAGTTCAAACACAACATATAGGGGTCATTTGTTTGTTGGGTTACAAGATAGTGCTACAACTGATATTTTTCAAGGTAAAGAAATGGGGTTGCTTGTGGATAAGTGGTGGATTGAAAAAAAACTGTAAGTGACCACTAACTGATGAGGTTATATGTGACTTGATTGTATAAAAGTCGGCTTTTAATGATGCTTTATTTTTGCACGCCCATAAAAAAAAATTCCTTGATCTTTGGCCAAAATGGGCGATTGATTTTAGGCGATTAAATTTAAATCGAGGTGGTCAAAATGGAAGCTAGCGCACGAAATTTAGACTGAAAAAAGTCGCAAAGTTATGGTAATTGCAACTCTTTTCATTCGTCTTTTTTACAAAAGGTTTTACGGTAGGGCTACCGATATTTTTTAGCCAAAGTTTTGCGTGTGGACGATGTAGTTTACGTCTACATTTGTGCCTAAACGATAAGTGTCCGTAAGAGGATTGTAGTGCAGCCCTGTAATCCCTAGTTCTTGCAGCGGAGTGTTATCGACCATCTTGATAAGTTCAGCAGGGCGAATGAACTTCTCGTGTTCATGAGTGCCTTCTGGAACGATCCTCAATAGCTTCTCTGCACCAACAATCGCAAACAAGTAAGATTTGAAATTACGGTTTAATGTAGAAAAGAACACGTGGCCGCCCGGTTTCACCAATTTCGAACAGGCAGTGATAACAGATTGTGGGTCAGGAACGTGTTCAAGCATTTCCATGCACGTTACCACATCGTACGTCTGTGGGTTCTGTTCTGCGTGGTCTTCGATAGTGCTCTGGATGTAATCGAGCTTGGTGCCCGTTTCTAATGCGTGAAGGCGCGCGACTTCTAGCGGTTCTTTACCCATGTCTAGGCCTGTCACTATCGCACCTTCAACCGCCATGCTTTCTGCAAGAATACCGCCGCCGCAGCCAACATCGAGGACTTTCTTACCAAATAGGCCTTCAGTCTTCTCTAATACGTAATTTAGTCGCAGTGGGTTGATTTGATGTAGTGGCTTAAATTCGCCTTCTAGATCCCACCAGCGTGACGCCATGTCTTCGAATTTCTTGATTTCTGCTGGGTCTACGTTCTGTGATTTAGTCATAATCGGCATTTCCAAGTTAAATAATGCATCCATGAAATTGCAGGCATTATAACTTGCCTTTTCGCGCTGACCAGAAGATCTACAATTTTGCTAGTTTATTGGATGTAAAGTGACCATGTTTCAGCAAGATATGATGCGGAGGTGCAATTTCTCATCAATTGATTGGCTACAAGGGTCACAAGATGGTAAAAGGAGAGGGAAAGTGATGCCTCCGTAGGTAAATTTGTGTTATATTTTTCGGTCTTATACGTATTCAAAAATACGATCTGACTATAGAGGGAAAATGGCTCTATGAGCGATCTAGCGAAAGAGATCACGCCCGTAAATATTGAAGATGAGCTTAGAGGTTCATACCTAGACTACGCGATGTCCGTCATCGTTGGTCGTGCCCTTCCAGATGTGCGTGATGGCCTAAAACCTGTACACCGCCGCGTTTTGTTCGCGATGAATGTACTAGGTAATGATTGGAACAAACCATATAAAAAGTCTGCTCGTGTAGTAGGTGATGTAATCGGTAAATACCACCCACATGGTGATAGTGCTGTATACGATACTATTGTTCGTATGGCGCAACCGTTCTCACTGCGTTACATGCTAGTTGATGGCCAAGGTAACTTTGGTTCTATCGATGGCGACTCCGCGGCTGCAATGCGTTATACCGAAGTTCGTATGGCGAAAATTGCTCACGAGCTCCTGGCTGACCTTGATAAGGAAACTGTGGATTACGTACCGAACTACGATGGTACAGAACAAATTCCAGCAGTACTTCCTACAAAAATTCCTAACCTATTGGTAAACGGTGCTTCTGGTATCGCAGTAGGTATGGCTACCAACATCCCACCACATAACCTTGGTGAAGTTGTTGATGGCTGTTTAGCATTTATCAATAATGAAGATATCACTATTGATGAGCTAATGGACTATATCCCTGGTCCTGACTTCCCAACAGCAGCACTTATCAGTGGTCGTAAAGGCATCGTAGATGCTTACAAGACTGGCCGCGGTAAGGTTTACATGCGTTCAAAAGCGGATATCGAAGTAGAGAAGAATGGTAAAGAAACCATTATCGTTACTGAGATCCCTTACCAAGTAAACAAAGCTCGTTTGATCGAGAAGATTGCTGAACTGGTTAAAGATAAGAAAGTAGAAGGCATCAGTGCACTGCGTGACGAGTCTGATAAAGACGGTATGCGTATTGTTATTGAATGTAAGCGTGATGCAGTAGGCGAAGTGGTTCTTAACAACCTATACGCTCAAACTCAACTGCAAACGACTTTCGGTATCAACATGGTTGCGTTGAATAACGGTCAACCACAGTTGTTCAACATCAAAGACATGCTTAAGTGCTTCGTAGACCACCGTCGCGAAGTTGTGACTCGTCGTACTATCTTCGAATTGAAGAAAGCACGCGACCGTGCACACATCCTTGAAGCATTGTCTCTAGCACTTGCTAACATTGATGAAATCATTGAACTGATCAAGAGCGCGCCAACACCAGCAGAAGCTAAAGTTGGTTTAGTGTCTCGTGGTTGGGATCTTGGTAACGTTGCTTCAATGCTTGAGCGTGCAGGTACTGACGCAGCTCGTCCTGATTGGTTAGAAGACCAATACGGCATCCGCGATGGTCAATACTTCCTAACGGAAACACAAGCACAAGCAATTCTAGAACTTCGTCTTCACCGCCTAACAGGCCTTGAGCACGAGAAGATTCTAGACGAGTACAAAGCCCTTCTAGAAGAAATCGCTGAGCTAATGCACATTCTTGCAAGCACTGAGCGTTTGATGGAAGTTATCCGTGAAGAACTTGAAGCAGTACGTGAAATCTATGGCGACGAGCGTCGTACAGAAATCACAGCGGCAGTTCATGACATCGACATGGAAGAGCTGATTGCTCAAGAAGACGTTGTAGTAACGCTTTCTAACGCAGGTTACGTTAAGTACCAAATCCTAAGCGACTACGAAGCTCAGCGTCGTGGTGGTAAAGGTAAGAGTGCAACTAAGATGAAAGATGAGGATTACATTGAGCGTCTGCTTGTTGCTAATACTCACGATAACATCCTATGTTTCTCTACTCGTGGTAAGACATACCGTCTGAAAGTTTACCAACTGCCATTAGCAAGTCGTACTGCTCGTGGTAAGCCTATCGTTAACATTCTTCCTCTAGAAGAAGGTGAGCGTATCACGGCTATCCTGCCTGTTTCTGAGTTCTCTAACGAGAAATTCATCTTCATGGCAACGGGTGACGGTACTGTTAAGAAGACATCACTGGATCAGTTCGCAAACGTACGTGCTAACGGCCTAATTGCAGTTAACCTACGTGACGATGATTCACTGATTGGCGTTGACATCACTAACGGTGATAGCGACATCATGCTGTTCTCTAAATCGGGCAAAGTTGTTCGCTTTAACGAGGACAAAGTACGTGCAATGGGCCGTACTGCCTCTGGTGTTCGTGGTATGAAGCTTCCAGAAGACGATCAAGTAGTATCGTTGATTGTTCCTTCTAACGAAGGCGATATCCTAACTGTGACTCAAAACGGTTACGGTAAGCGTACTGAACTAGCTGAATACCCAACGAAAGGCCGTGCAACGCAAGGTGTGGTTTCTATCAAAGTCTCTGAACGTAATGGCCCAGTTGTTGGCGCTGTTCAAGTTGAAGAAGGCGACGAAATGATGATGATCACCGACGCAGGTACGCTAGTACGTACTCGCGTTGCGGAAGTGAGCCAAGTTGGTCGTAACACTCAAGGTGTAACACTGATTCGTACTTCTGACGACGAGAACGTTGTAGGTCTACAACGTATCGACGAAGTAGAAGAAGCTGAGGTTGTTGAAGGCGAAGCTGAAGTAGCAAACGCTGAAGCAGCAGTCGTTTCTGAATCAAGTGAAGAGCAAGCATCAGACGCTTCTGATAGCGAGCAAGACACTGAGTAATCTTTCACTTCTATAAATAGAAGTTGAGACAAAAAGCCGAGCCATTGTGCTCGGTTTTTTATTACCTAGAATTTGGCTGTGACTTGTTTAAAAGCCAATAGCTAAACCTCGATCAATATTGTTTTAGTGAGAAAAAGGTACAGTAAAGCGTCAATGAAAGGAGAATGGAATGGATATCTGGTTACTGATTGCTTTGCTGCTAATGAGCCTATTTCTAGTGGCAATCGTGATCGCATCAAACAGAAAAACCAGTCATCTTAAAGGCAACCTCCTTATTTCATGTGTGGCGATATTAGCCAGCATTCTGGTTTGGTCTCAGATGAAACAAGAAGCCCCTCAACTTACTTCAAGTGACGACAGCAGCTATACAGCAACAGATTTCCAAAATGAACTTCAGCAGAGCCTGGAGCAAGACCCTAATCAATCAGACCTTTGGTTTAAGCTTGGTGGTGTTTATATGCAGAAAGGGGAGTTTGATGCTGCATTTACCTGTTACGACTATGCGATTCGTTTAGACCCACAGGCGCCTTCAGGGCTTTATGCAGCTAAAGCGAGCGCCTTGTATTACCTAAGTTCACAGGCGATGAGTGATGATGTGAAAGTGCTCTTAAATCAATCCATGGAGCTTGATCCCAACGATCGTACGGCATTGATGTTGATAGCGACCGATCACTTCATCAGTATGCGCTACCAACAAGCGATCGATGCTTGGACTCAAATTCTCGATTCTAACCAGAAAGGCATTGATCGTGTCTCTATCATCCATTCGATCAACCAAGCTAAGCAAATGATCCGTTAAACGGGCACTATCTGTAATTTCGAGATTATTTGCTTTCTTGCATCTCAATTAAACCGCCAGCGTTGTGGATCTGTGTAAACCCTTGAGCTTTCAAATACTGGTAAGCTTGTCCTGAGCGGTTACCACTGCGGCAATACAAAACGATAGGTTGAGCTTTGTCTATGCTGGCAAAGTGCGTAGCGACTTCAGAAAGAGGGTAGTTAATCGCATTGTCCAGATGACCTTGCTTGAACTCTCCTGGTGTCCTGACATCAACGACCAGCGCACCTTCCTCAATCATTTCCCACCCTGTTTCTGCTCGTTCTGAGGCGTGAAGTCCTGAACTTGTTAATGCGATGCATAATGCCGAAAGCGAAAGTAAGTGCTTCATTCTTTGTTCCTTGAATTAGCTAAAAGGTAATGTGAAATTGGGACGGTTGAGTGCGCCTAAATCTAAAAAACCAGCCACACCTTTACAGTGTGACTGGTTTTATCTTATTGGTCTATTTGAAGGAACTAGTATTCGTAGTTAGCTTCACGCTTTTCAGCTTGCTCTTCCCACTTAGGAACCACGGTGTCTAAGAAGTGTTGCTTCTCAGCATTCATCTTATCCATGTCCATTCCTAGCGCTTTCTGAGCGGCTTCTTTGGTTGAGATATCTGGAATCTCGATTGGATCGGTAATGCCTTTCTTCGCAAGTAGACGAACAATCTTAGTTCGCGCGTCTGCTGCGCGGTCAACCGCCGTTCCAAGAACCTCTAGGGCTACTTCAGGCGCGTGCATGTGAACACCATGAGATGCGATAGCGTAGTCCCAACGCCATTGCGCATGACGAATATCTTGTAAGATAGGTGCCATCTCTTGTTCTGTTGCGCCTGCTTCCCATGCTGCGCCTGCTTCAAAGTGAGCGGCTACGATTTGTTTCTCAGCGGTCAGCTTCATGTTTAGTACTTGAGCTTTGCGGCTTGAAACGATGTTACGCATGGTCTCTTTAGATTGAGTATGGCAGTTAGCACAAGTGTCTTCGAAGCGGTCAAACGGGTTACCTACTTTATGGTCGGTGTAAACGGTACCGTCTTCTTTCGTCACTTTAGGCATGTGGCAGTCAACACAAGCGACGTTGTTCTTACCGTGAATACCTTCACGCCAAGTTTCGTAACCTGGGTGCTGAGCCTTTAGCATTGGTGCTTTAGAGACTTTATGTGTCCAATCTTTAAAACCAATCTGATCGTAGTACTCTTCCATCTGTTCAACACGCGTCCCTTTATCCCAAGGGAATTTCACACCTTTTGTTGGACCCGTGAAGTAGTATTCCACGTGACACTGAGCACACACAGAGGCTTGCTGATCAAAGCGACCTTGCTCTTCGAAGTTCTTCCCAATCGCATCGAACGCACGTTCAACATAAGGACGAGTGATCTTTAGTGCAGGTTCGCCATTTTTAAAGCCTTCACTTTGAGTATCGTGACAGTCGGCACAACCAATTGGATTGACTATCTCGCTGCCAAGACGAGCCCATTTACCTTCAAAGTAGCCGTCTTCACCACGCTCTTCAATAACGCGTGCTACGTCTGGGCTTTTACAGCTCCAGCACGCCATTGGCATTGGGCCTGAATTTTCGTCGGTTGGTCCGCCAGTACGCAGGGTTTGTCTTACATCATCAACCGCATAAAAGTGGCCGCGGGCTTTGTTGTAGTCTTTCGCGAAACCGTAGCCCGCCCATAGAATAACCATGTTTGGATCTTCTTTTAGTGCGTCTTCAATGGCTTCGCTCTCTGACGTTTGTCTCCATGAATGGTATTGATCTGGGTGGTTTTGCTCGAACTGATCGTTACGAGGATCACCAATTTCTTTTTGTTCAGACGCAGCAAAACTGGTCGCGCTTACTAGTGATGCGCTAACCATTAATAATGCTGTGACGGAATTACGTATCCAATGCTTTTTCACAGTGATATCTCCAATATACTGATTTTTATACCAAGCGTTGTGAGTTTGCTATTCAAATTAAGAACTGGAGAATTGCTGTTTATATTAATTCATAAATAAACACATTTTGTTACGTGTCGGATGTTTGCTTGTTTTAGATCAATTAATGACAGTGACTTCAATCACGTTGAAGTTTATATAACCCTAAAGGGGTATGTGGACATCAAGTTAGACTGGTCTTATTGAGAATTATTATCATATATAACAAACAATTACCCGACATGCCCTCACTATAAATAGGGTGATTGTGTTCACATATTACCCTTTGTATATTTCGCTTTACCTAATTAGGGGTATATTCTAAATATAGAAAGCGTTGTGGCTTATCCAAAATAAGAATTGATATCATTTAAGCGGTAATAATATCGTTTAAGGGTACTTTTGTTTAACCGGAATATTATTTAGTTGAGAGTTAAATAATGCCGGTATAAGGAAAGGATAAAATGGGCAATATTAAATTGGCCATAGTCATAATGCTTAAATCCCTTCTAGCATTCTGCCTCTATGGTTATTCCATTCATGCTGTTGCAGAGCCTGCTGTTACGCCAGTAGGAGAGTCAACAAGACATGAAGTCGAATTAATACGTGACAAAGATTACAAGTGTGTCCAATGCCATAAAGATTCTAAAGAAACGGTATTTGGTTCACATGGTGAGAGTGCGCACGCTTTGCTTGGCCGTGAAGTGAATTGCACAGATTGTCATAGTTCTATTGGCCCCGATCACCGTGATGGTGCACCTGAGGTGGTGAAGTATCGCGCGGCTCAATCACAACCCGGAACCGAAAAGGTTTTCCTCGATCCTAGCTTAATCCTAGATGCCAACAGCCAATGTATAGATTGTCATAAGCCTGATGATCTGCGCGAAGCGAGTTGGACTCATGACGTACACGCACAAAACTTAACGTGTTCAAACTGTCACGATGTGCATGCGAGTGAAGCGAAGGTGCTTGGCTTAGATAAAAAGCAAACCATCAAGCTGTGTGTGGATTGCCATTCAGACTTCAACCAGAAGAAAGAAGGGGAGTAATCTATGAGCTGCTCAAGAAGAAACTTTTTAGCTGGCGCGGGTGCCGTTATTTTCACAACTGGTGTTGCAGGTACTGCAGCGGTTACAAGCCGCAAAACGCTGGCTAATGTTCAGGAAGATGGCACCAAGCGTTACGGAATGGTTCATGACGAAACCGCTTGTATTGGCTGTACTGCTTGTACTGAGGCGTGTCGTGAAGTAAACAAAGTGCCTGAAGGCGTATCGCGCTTAGAAATCATAAAGAGCGAACCTCAAGGTGAATATCCAAATGTTGATTACCGTTTCACTCGTAACTCTTGTCAACATTGTGATAATGCACCTTGTGTGATGGTTTGCCCAACAGGCGCCGCCTATAAAGATGAGAAGACAGGAATTGTTGATGTACATAAAGAGAAGTGTGTCGGCTGTGGTTATTGCCTGCTAGCTTGTCCATATCAAGTGCGCTTCTTCCATCCTAAGAATAAGTCGGCCGACAAATGTAACTTCTGCCGCGATACCAATCTTGCGCAAGTTAAATTACCTGCTTGTGTTGAATCTTGCCCTACCAATGCGCTGATATTTGGCGACTTAAATGACCCTAAGAGCGAGATAAACCAGGTACTTAAATCTGAAGTGGTTTACAGAGATAAGGCTTATCTAGGTACTCAGCCAAAACTCTATAAAGTGCCACACCAAAAAGGGGAGATTTGATTATGAGTGCATGGGATACAGCGTTTCAATCAGGTACCGTGGTTTGGGACTGGATCATTGCTATCTATCTGTTTTTGGCGGGTATGTCAGCGGGTGCAGTGATGATCTCGATTTACCTTAAGAGAAAGGTGATTGAGGACGATCCAGCGAATAATGGTGTATTAAAGGCAACGGCTTTTCTAGCACCATTCGGGATCATCTCAGGTTTATTGATCTTGGTTTTCCACCTGACGAAACCACTATCATTTTGGAAGATCATGATCTTTTATAATCCGACGTCAGTGATGTCGATGGGTGTGATCTTATTCCAAGTGTATATGGTGATCCTATTTGTTTGGATCGGCATTATATTCCGAAATCAGATTGCCGTATTCTTGAGTGATCAAGCATGGTTAAAAGGGCGACTCGATTTTGTCAGTAACTGGATTGGCAAATTAGAATCTTTTGAGAATGTTTTTGAAATATTCTTAGCTGTGCTTGCGCTATTACTTGCGGCTTACACTGGCTTCTTACTCTCTGCGCTAAATACCTTCCCAATGCTGAATAACCCAGTGTTGCCGATATTGTTCTTATTCTCGAGTTTATCCTCGGGAGCGGCGGCATGTATTTTATTTGGTGTGTTGGTCTTTAAGGAGTCTCCGCATAGTGCGAGTATTTCTTGGATCCACGGCTTCGAACGTCCTGTTGTTATGTTTGAACTGTTTGTCCTTGTTACTTTCTTCACTGGGTTGATATTTGCTGGTGGTCAAAGTGAGCAGGCAGTATGGAACGCGATTGGCGGTGGTTTCTGGGCAAGTTGGTTCTGGTATGGCGTAATTGGTGTGGGTATGGTTTTACCCTTGTTGCTTAACGCCGTGACACCAGCATCGGTTCGCCATAGTACTGTGTATATTTTCTCTGTTACTTCATTGAGTCTGATGGGCGTATTAATGCTAAGAACGTTTGTCCTTTATGCAGGACAATTAACGTTAGCTTAATTTCGCTCAAGGTTATAAGTGAGTGGATGTTGGATACTAAACATCTGCTCACTAAATTTCTTTTCGCTGAGTAGCAATAGCTAGTTGAGTTACATCAGCTAGTTGAGCAATCAATGCCAATAATGGTTTAACTTGGTTCTGCTTAGGTAGAGCCTGATTGAGGTGATATGGTCGGTTCTTTGGGGCTGTTTAGTTTAATTTTGGTCGCTGTTCTCAGCAGCATTATCGCTGTGTATTCGATGTATCAAATGCTAACTAAACAAGCACAAAATGTGGCTTTAATTCGCAGTTTCTCCCTCTCTAGCGCTTTGTTTTCCATTGGCGCTATCGTTTTACTTGGCTATGCCTTTGTAGGTGACGACTTTTCCATCCTCTATGTTGCAGAACACTCCAATACTCAATTACCCACCTTCTTCAAAATGGCCGCTGTGTGGGCTGGACATGAAGGCTCATTGCTATTTTGGGTCTTAACCATTAGCTGTTGGTCGGGTGTGATTGCCCTACAAAAGCAATATTCTTCTGAGTATCAGAGCCGCGTATTGTGGGTGATGAATGTGTTACTCGCGATATTTGCATGGTTTACCTTATTTGCTTCGAATCCATTTGAACTGAATTCGACCTTGCCACTTGAAGGGCGTGACCTTAACCCAATGCTGCAAGACGTTGGTTTGATATTCCATCCGCCTCTGTTGTATTTGGGTTATGTTGGTTTCTCTGTGGTCTTGGCATTTGCTGTGGCCGCTTTGCTGGTGGATCCGATTGAGTTCGATTGGGTCGCTCATTGTCGCAGTTGTTGTTTGGTCGCTTGGATCTTTTTAACCGCAGGGATCATTCTTGGTTCTTGGTGGGCATACTACGAGTTAGGGTGGGGTGGTTGGTGGTTCTGGGACCCGGTAGAAAATGCAAGTTTGTTGCCGTGGCTTACTTCGACCGCTTTACTGCACAGCCTAGGTGTTGCTAAAGGCAAGCAACAGTTGCTGAAGTGGTCACTTAGCCTTGCTTTCATTACGTTTTGTTTAAGTATCCTCGGTACTTTTATTGTTCGATCTGGCGTCCTCACTTCCGTTCATGCTTTTGCTGTTGACCCAACCAAAGGTATCGCGCTGTTGCTGATACTGGTTTTGGTGTTAGTGAGTTCGTTTTCTCTTCTTATTGTTCGTGGTGAATCTTTCGAGTCGAATCCAATCACTAGCTTTGCGAGTAAAAGTTTTTTGAGTTTAGTGGCGGTACTTATATTTGTACTGGGTACGGCGGTGGTGGTGTTTGGTACCTTCTACCCAATGGTTTTTGAATTACTTGGCCTTGGAAATATCTCTGTGGGCGCACCTTACTTTAATCTTCTTATTGCGCCATTGGCTCTTCTTGCGATGGGAGTGATAGGGTTAGCGCCATTGCTCAGTATCAAACCTCAAGCGTCGAAAGGTGTGATTGGAATTATTGCCTTATTGTCTCTCTGTCTTGGCTTTGTAACTTATGTTTTGCAAGTTGAAGCGATCCAAGTGATGGTGCTAATGACATGGTCAATTGCGTTTTGGGTAGCCCTGACTCATGTTTACGGCTTAGCGGTAACGCGCAACTCTAAGTTTCAACGCAAAGTATGGGTGATGACGTTGGCGCATGTGGGTGTCGCAGTATTAGCGATAGGTGCCGCGATGAACAGTTACCATTCATTTGAGCGAAGTTACAAATTGAGCCCAGGTGAAGAGGTTGAGTTTATGGGCTGGACGCTCTCTCATCGTGATACCGAGCTCTATGTCGCCTCCAACTTTACTGCAGAAAAAGCGATACTCGAATTAGATGCTAGCGAGCAAAGCTTTTCCATCGCGCCAGAAAGAAGACACTACCAAGTTCGTGTTATGAACATGAGTGAGCCTGCAATGAAGTGGTTCTGGCATGGCGATGTTTATATCACCATGGGCGAGAAAGTCGATTCCACCGCTTACGCATTTCGTGTTCAGTATAAGGCGTATGCGCGCTGGATCTGGTTTGGTGGGCTGTTCTCCATTATCGGCGCTTTGCTCTCATTGACTCATCGTAAAAAGAAAACCGTTAAGGCGTCACAGTATGCATAACAGCGTTCGTAACAAGCTAATTACTCTAATTGCCTTAGCATTGATTGTGGTGCTGGGATTTGTCTTTGCGCTTGATAATAAGCAGCAATCGACCATGGTGTCTGAACAACAAAGGGCATTTCCAGAATTTACATCGAGTGCGTTAGTGAATAGTGAAGGCGTCAGTGGTCAGCAGAAAGTTACGCTTACTGATGTCACGCAGCACCCTTATCAACTGGTTAATGTATGGGCATCTTGGTGCGGGATATGTAAAACCGAACATTCATTTTTGCTTCAACTTCACGATAAAGGCATTCCCATCGTTGGGCTCAATTATCGAGATAACTCTGGGGCTGCGATTAACGTGTTATCGAACGATGGCAACCCGTACTTAACCGTGATCAGTGACCCTCAAGGCAAGTTAGCGTTAGAGTTGGGCGTAATCGGCACACCTGAAACGTATTTGGTTGATGCCAATGGCCAGATCATTAAAAAGCTATTGGGCGTGATTAATGAAATGGTATGGAAAGATGAGCTTGCGATGTATTTTGATGGTGTGAATGGATGATGAAGTCTCTAATACAAACCTTGTTTATGCTGTCAGCTCTTTTAGTGATTAGCCTTTCAACCATGGCTGAAGATCTGTTTACTGCCAGTAATACAGAGACGAGTATTCAAGTTGAACTGTTTGAGTTTGAAAACCCAGAACAACAGCAACGTGCTATTAGCTTGGCGAAAACGTTACGCTGCCCACAATGTCAAAACCAAAATCTGATTGAATCTAACTCACCAATAGCAAAAGACTTACGCCTTGTTGTGTTCAATATGGTGAAAGCAGGGAAGAGTAATAATGAGATTACTCGATATATGACGGAAAGATTTGGTGAATTTGTACTTTATAAGCCGGCGATGAAGGTTTCAAATCTATTACTTTGGTTGCTACCGAGCCTATTATTTCTCTTATTTATATATTTATCAGTAAAAAGTGTTAGGAAGAGCTCATAAAAATTGTGTATTACTGTTTACCAATTGACCTGTATTTTGTAACATTGACCGATTATAAAGGCTAAGCACTGCTATATAAGGATGTATCTGTGGATAACGTAATCTCAAATTTAAAGAAAGAGTTCCATACTCATGTCCGATCTGATAAATGGGCAGAAAAATACAGTGCAAAGTCGAGCATTTCTACGCTTACTCAAGAAGAGTTAACCGAATTAGAGAACGCTTGGGTTCAGCTTGTCATCTGGAAGCAAACTCAAGTAAGTTGATCGTTCTGTAAAAAATCGTAGTCTTAGCCGCAACTGATTAATTTATAACCCCATGTTGGTCATCCCAATGTGGGGTTTTTTCTTATGTGAAAAATAATTGTTATATTATAACAATTTGTACGAGGTCGACCTTGAAAAAAATTGTTAACAGCCTCATAGTGTCTATCATTAGATAGTTAGCTACAAAATATTGCCTAGACATATAATGTAGTGTTGTTAAATACATCGAATTTTCAAGTGAGTATAGCTATGGCGGAAGTGCGTGCCAGAATAGATTTCAAAGTAGGGGTAACAAGCAGTATAGATGCTGAACTTCTGTCTTTTCATGGATTGAAAACAGATAAAGAGCATGTTGCTGTGATATTTAAATCAGCAGACAAGACACAAGACATACCTCTTGTTCGTATGCACTCTGAGTGCCTGACTGGTGATGTTTTCCACTCTTCTCGTTGTGATTGCGGTGAGCAGCTAGATGAAACCATCAGAATTATGGGTGAAACTGGCGGCGTGATTCTTTATTTACGTCAAGAGGGTCGTGGTATTGGCTTATATAACAAGATCGATGCGTACCGCCTTCAAAGCGAGGGGATGAACACCTACGAAGCGAATAATCACCTAGGTTTTGGTGATGACTTGCGTGACTTCACTGAAGCCGCTGAGATGCTGCGTGCTTTGGGCATCCCTAAGATTCGCTTGGTAACAAACAACCCTAAGAAGATTAATGAGCTGAAGTCTTATGGTATCGAGATTGAAGAAGTGGTGAATACATCTGCTCATATCAAATCTGGTAATGAAAGCTACCTAAAAGCGAAAGTTTCACACGGCAAGCATAACTTGGATATCTAATCCGCAGCTTGTTGCGCTTAACACAAAAACGTTTAAAGACCTCACGTATGTGAGGTTTTTTTGTATTTATCTTGCAATAAAATTGTAAGTTTGTATTATTCCAATCCGTAGTGCAAATGATAATGGTTTGTACTATTACTACGAATAATAATTTAAAGCTCAACAAGGATGCTTCATGACTATCAAATCTTTAGTGACAAAAGCCGTAACTTCGTCACTCATTTTTGCCTCTGCTTCTTCTTTCGCTGCAGTAACTCAAGATCAAGTAGTAGAACATTACGCAGATATTGCACACGCGGTATTTGCTGATTCAGTAATCACAGCAAAAGCGTTGAACTCTTCTATCGATACCTTCTTAGCTTCTCCTTCTGCTGGCAACTTCGAAAAAGTAAAACTAGCTTGGCTTGAATCTCGCGTACCATACCAGCAGTCTGAAGTATTCCGCTTCGGTAACGTGGTTGTCGATGATTGGGAAGGTCAACTAAACGCATGGCCACTAGATGAAGGTCTGATCGATTACGTTTCTTCTGATTACCAATACGAACTAGGTAACGAAGGCGCAAGCGCTAACATCGTTGCAAACAAAACGTTCCAAATTGGTCAGACGACAGTAGATGCGACGAACATTACACCTGAGCTAATCGCAGAGCTAAACGAGATCGGTGGTTCTGAAGCAAACGTAGCATCGGGTTACCACGCGATTGAATTCCTACTTTGGGGTCAAGATCTGAATGGCACAAACTCAGGTGCAGGTGAGCGTGCTTACACTGACTTCGTTGTTGGTGCTGAGTGTACAAATGGCAACTGTGACCGTCGTGGCGCATACCTAAAAGCATCAGCTGAGCTACTAATTCAAGACCTAGAGTGGATGGAAAAGCAATGGGCTGAAGGCGAGAAAGGTAACTACCGTCAAGAGCTTCTTTCTGAATCAAGTGAAAACGGCCTACGTAAAATGCTATTCGGCATGGGTTCACTGTCTCTTGGTGAGCTTGCTGGTGAGCGTATGAAGGTGGCATTAGAAGCGAACTCTACCGAAGATGAGCACGATTGCTTCTCTGATAACACGCATAACTCTCATTACTACAACGAGCAAGGTATCTACAACGTTTACACGGGTCTATACAAGCGTGAAGACGGTACTTTACTTTCAGGTCCAAGCCTGTTTGACCTAGTTGAGCAAAAAGATGAGCAAGCTGCGAAAGAGATTCAAAAGCAGTTTGACCTAGCACGTGCACAAGTAGGCGAATTAGTAACGTCTGCAGAGAAAAACAACCAGCACTTCGATCAGCTAATCGCTGCTGACAACGCTGCGGGTAATGCACTAGTAAACAAAACAATTGTTGCGCTAGTGTCTCAAACAGCGGCTATTGAGCGTGCTGCGGGTGTGATTGGCATTGATAGCCTAAACCCAGACACAGCGGATCACGAGTTCTAAGAACCCGAGCCGACACAAATGTAAGGGCTCTGATTGAGCCCTTAATTGTTTGATCCTCAAGAAAGCCACACCCACATAAAAACTAAAATCAAAAACACAGCAAGGCAATGTATGAAGTCGTATCTCTCAGCCTCACTATTAACCGCACTGTTTTTCGTATCTCCATTACACGCTCATGAAACCTACTCTGGCGGCAAAACGACCGTGAAGAAAGAAGGAGCGAACGCTTTTTCCCTTCCCGCAGCCAATCTACCAATGAGTAAGCGCTTGGATTTCAGCGTAGGTAATAGCTTCTTTAGAAACCCTTGGGTTCCTGCACCGTCATCAACCGATGCTCGTGATGGGTTAGGACCACTATTTAATACTAACGGCTGTCAAAACTGCCACATCAAAGATGGTCGTGGTCACGCGCCAGAAGAAGGAGATGAGAACGCAGTATCCATGTTGGTTCGTTTAAGCATTCCGGCTGAAACGCCTGAGCAGCGACAAGCCTTCATTCGAGATGGTGGAATTCCAGAGCCGACGTACGGCGGTCAGCTACAAGATTTTGCGCTTCAAGGTGTAAAACCAGAGGGCAAAGTGAACATTAGCTACACGGATGTTCCTGTTGAATTCAAAGACGGCACCGTCGTTACTCTGCGTAAACCCACTTTAAATATTACTGAACTTGCTTTCGGCGAGATGCATCCTAAGACCGAGTTTTCAGCTCGAGTGGCGCCGCCAATGATTGGTCTTGGTTTGCTTGAAAGTATCCCACAAGAAACGATTCTTGGATTTGCAGAGCAGCAATTGGCAGACAAACAGGGCGTGTCGGGTAAAGCCAACTATGTTCTTGATGTTCAAACCAATGAAATGGCGCTAGGTCGTTTCGGTTGGAAAGCCGGGCAGCCAAACTTAATGCAGCAAAACGCGGCGGCATTTAACGGTGACTTAGGCCTGACAAGCAGCTTATTTCCGAATGAAAACTGCACATCAGCGCAATCAACCTGTGATGATTTTCCAAATGGTGGCGAGCCAGAAGTCAGTGACAACATCTTAGATTTTGTTGAGTTCTATTCGCAGCATCTCGCGGTACCTGTTCGTCGTAATGTCGATAACCCAGCGGTTGTTCAAGGTAAAAATCTGTTCAAAGAGATTGGTTGTCAAAGCTGTCACCAAGCTGAAATTCGCACGGCAGAGCGAGAAGGTCTGTCTGCATTATCTAATCAGTTAATTAGCCCATATACCGACATGTTGCTACACGACATGGGTGAAGGCTTAGCGGACAATCGCCCTGAGTATCTTGCCAATGGTCAAGAGTGGCGTACCACACCACTTTGGGGATTAGGTTATACCAAAGAAGTGAACGGTCATACGTTCTTACTTCATGACGGTCGCGCAAGAAACGTTATGGAAGCGGTACTTTGGCATGGTGGTGAAGCAGAAATGGCAAAACAAAAAGTATTAGCTTTGAGTAGCAGTGAACGCGAAGCACTACTAGCGTTTTTGGACTCATTATAGGCTGTCTTGAATTCAGTTAAGCCAACGGCTTAGTTACTTAAGAAAACCGCTAACAAAAGACTGACTACCGCTGAACTTGTAGGAATACGAGGCCAGCGGTCGTTTCATATTTATTGAACTCATATAATTGAAAGAAAAACTAGGAAGTAAGGTAACAGCATGGCACATAAATTTTTGTTAATGCCCTTGTCGGTATTAATCATGGCAGGCTGCCAGTCATCGGGTGAGCAAACGGCTTCATCTGAGGTTAACGGTGTCTCTTATCAAGCAGACACGACTGCTCATATCAGCCGTAGCGTGTATCAACAAGAGTTTGATTCAGCCGTGCTATTCGCTAAGCAAGCCGGTGAGCTGGAAGTCTTGATGCAGGGTTACTGTGAAACCAACAATATTGAGCTGGATGCGTTGGAAAATCAGTGGCAGCTCACCATGAACAGCTGGATGGCACTGCAAGGACAAGAAAGAGGCCCAACAGCGGCATTGGAACAGAGCTGGAATGTTCAGTTTTGGCCAGACAAAAAGAACACCACAGGTCTAAAAATGCGTCAACTGACTCAGCAAGATAAAGCTTGGTCACAAGATGAAATCGCACAGCAGAGTGTGACTGTTCAAGGGCTTGGCGCCTTGGAGTGGTCTCTGTACGACGAGCAATCTCCATTGCTTCAAGACAAAGCTTCAGGTTGTCTATCTTCACAAGCTATCGCACAAAACCTGGCGATGAAATCGGCCTCTATTGCTGAAGCTTGGCAGGTTAACCCGTGGTTAGCACTGGACGAGATGCGTTGGGAATCGGAGTACATCGCTTTGTTGACCAACCAACTTGATTACAGCATGAAAAAGCTGAGTCGCCCGATGGCGAAAATTGGTCATCCGCGCCCTTACTTCTCGGAATCATGGCGCGCTCAAACCTCAATGACTCAGCTGAAATCGAACGTAGCGGCGCTAGAGAAATTGTACTTAGCAGATGGTAATGGTCTTGATGGTTTATTGAGAGAAAAGGGCTTAAATGACCTTGCCGATCGTGTAGCTGCCCAGTTCACGCTAACCTTAGATACTTGGCCTACAGACTCTAGCTTGTTTACTCTATTACAGAGCAAAGAGGGCTACCGAGAGGTGCTGACTCAATACAACAAACTAGAACGTTTGAAGTACCTGATTCATGAAGAAGTAGCGATAGAGCTTGGCGTGGTAATAGGATTTAATGCTACCGATGGTGACTGATAATACGCGAAGATCGTTACTCAAGGCTGCACTGGGTTGTGCAGCTGTTCCATTGCTTCCGTTTGGGTGTGCGACTCGAAAGGATGGGGTGAGTGCGTCGAACGATCCCCAACTGATTGGCTGTGCGCTTAATGGTCGTGGTCAATATTCTGCAGTTGTGGCTGACGAATTTGGCATGCCACTGAGCCAACTTCCCATCCCCAATCGTGGCCATGGCGTCGCGATTTGCCCAACCTCATCGCATGCGGTGGTTTTTGCTCGTCGTCCTGGTGACTATTTTATGGTGTTTGACTATAAAAACGGTCAGCAGATCAAAATGGTGGTGAAAGGTAACAACCGCCACTTCTATGGTCATGGGGTTTACTCATTAGATGGCAAGTTACTGTATGCCACCGAAGGGAAAACGGACACCAGCCAAGGCGTGATTGGCGTTTACGATGTCGCGCAAGGCTATCGTAAGGTCGAAGAGTTCACTGGTTTCGGTATCGGCCCACATGAAGTGATCATCGTGCCGGATGGTAATCTCGCGATCGGCGTTGGTGGCGTTCATACTGATGGTAGAACACCGAAAAACCTCGATTCGATGCAGCCGAGCTTGAGTTATGTTTCTCCTGAAGGTGTGTTACTTGATCAGGTTGAATTGTTGGATAAGAAGCTGAGCATTCGACACTTAGCCCATGATGGTGCTGAATCCGTGCTTTGTGGCCAGCAATATCGTGGTGAACCAGATGAGTATCCTTCGCTATTGGCGATGCATACTAAAGGCGGAAAGTTTGAATCACTGAACGCAGAGCCAGAGCAATGGGCAAGGTTCAATCACTATATCGCCAGTATTGCGGCGTCAGATGATTGGATTATTGCGACTTCGCCAAGAGGCAACTGCTACGGTATTTGGTCTAAAGAAACCAAAGAGTTAGTAGAACTCTCTGCATTATCTGATGCTTCTGGCGCTGTGCTGCTTGATGGTGAGTTTCGATTAAGCTCTGGGGCGGGAAGTGTGGTAAGCCAGAGCAAGCCTTATGAGAAATCAACTCAACAATCATCGGTCCAGTGGGATAACCATTGGAGTTCAATCTGATTTATAAAGCCTCTTAAAAATAACATGCTTACTCCGATTTCTTTGCCATACTTATGAGATGGTTGGTGATGGAGTTAAGCATGTTCGCAAAATACTTCTGTGGATTATTAGTTCTAGTTTCTGTGCACGCATGGAGCTATACGAGTTCTGACGAGAGCCGATTTATTCCGGCTGATTCGGAGCTCTCTTTTATGCTGATTTATCCAGAGCTTACCCAGAGTATTTATCAAGACTCGTCTCTGCCTATTCTTTGGGATTCACCTGAACTTGTTAAGGCGTTTGAATTTCAATTGTCGCTTCTCGAACAAGCTCAAATGGCACCACTCTTCGATCGACAACTCAAGCAAATTCGTCACTATCAATCCCATGCTCAATGGCAAGAGTTGGACATATTACTTACCGATACTTTTATCTACTACCTGAGCTACGTTGAAAATGCGCCGCTTGCCGGTAAAGATTGGTACTTCTCGGGCAAGTTGCATTCCAAATTACCTGCGCCTTCTCCGCATATTCTGATGAGCTTAAAAAGCAGCGTTGCCAATGATTACTTATTGGAGATGGTGTTGTCTTACGCGCCGCCTGTTGGGGATTTTGACCAATTCAAAGCAACCTATTCGGTGTTAGAAACCGCCTCTGAACTCAATATTGAACGATATAGACAGAAAGGTTTGAAGCGCTTGGGTGACGAGCTTTCAGACAAGACGGTTCTTGTTGAGCGCATTGCTTTGGTTGGTGTTGATACCTCGATGATCGCGGTCGATTTTCCCAAGTTCGATCGAGATCTGCAAAAGGCGATTAAATCTTTCCAACGCATGCACGGTCTTACGGATGATGGGATCATCGGGCCAGACACGATCAAATGGATCAATATGGGCTTTGATGATCGACTTACTTCCCTAGCATTGAACGCCGAGCGTGCCCGCTTATGGCCAAGAAATAGAGACTCACTGATTGTGGTGAATGTACCTAGTTTTGATATGAAGTATTGGGAAGATGGGGAAGAGGTTTTTGAATCTAAAGTTGTGGTTGGGAGAAAATCGAGAAAAACACCACTCTTAGAGATAAAGCTTGATTCGGTTATCTTAAATCCGACTTGGAACGTGCCATGGAAAATCATGGTTAAAGATATCTTGCCTAAAGTAAAAGCCGACGAGAGTTATCTTGAAACACACAATTTTCAAGTGATCGATGGTTGGCGTTCGATGGAAACTGTCGATACTACCGAGATAGATTGGCAAACGATTAACTTTAACTCTTTTCCTTATCGAATGCGCCAGCAAGCAGGCTCTAGTAACGCATTGGGTTTGTATAAGTTCAATACGCCCAACAAGCGAGCCATCTATCTCCATGACACCCCAAGTAAAAGCTTGTTTAACGATGACTTCCGCGCCTATAGCTCTGGTTGTATTCGTGTTGAGCATGCCGAGGAACTCGCGGAGTTGTTATTTGCGACTAAGGTAAAGAAAGTGCCGAATCAGGATGATGAACTTGCGCCCAATACTAAGGTTCGTCTCAAGAAGCGAATTCCAGTGCATATCATTTATCAAACCGTGTTGTTTGAAGAAGGAGGCATACAATACCGCGGTGATATCTACCAATATGATAAAGAGGGCGGTTGATTGAAATATGGTCAAGAAAGGTGATCTTGACTGAAAAATGACAACCAAGCTTCTATTGATAAAATTATAATGAGTATCAATAACTAACCGTGCAAAGGTTACAAATACTAACGTTTTGCACGGTTTTTGTACGTTGACGCAGCAAATTCCATTATGTATCGTGCATTTTTCGTTCGATCTAATTGGTTTTTTTGCTGTATGTCTCAAAGTTTATTTTCACGCCGTCAGTTTCTGACTTACGCTGGTGGTACTGCTGTAGTCGCCTCTCTTACTCCTTCTATCGCTTTCGCTTCATACCCGGATCAACCAAGAACGATTAGCATGAACAATCTTCACACTGGTGAACGATTAGAGACTTGTTATTTCGATGGCACTAACTATGTTGGTGACGAGATGGCACGCCTTAGCAAACTGTGCCGTGACTTCCGCCGCAATGAGATTCATCCAATGGATAAGAACCTGTTTGATCAGATCACTCAGATTCAAAATGTACTGGGTATTCAAAAAGAAGTTCAAATCATCTCTGGCTACCGCTCTCCAGCAACCAACGAAGCGTTGCGCTCTAAGTCGAGTGGTGTCGCTAAAAAGAGCTATCACATGCTTGGTAAAGCGATCGATTTTCGTATCGATGGTGTTGATTTAAAGGAACTGAGAGACGTAGCTAAAAGTCTGCAAGCAGGTGGTGTTGGTTATTACGCTCGTAGTAACTTCATCCACATTGATACTGGTCCAGTTCGCAGCTGGTAGAGCTAAGCTGAGTTATTGAGTGATACGGTAGGCACTTGTCAAAGTAGACATCCAATGTCATAGTTTGCCCAAATTTCAGTTTGTTCTAATAATTCGGTTTATTGCTGCTCAGTTTGTTGCTGTTTAGTTTGTTATTGTTGGGTTTGTTGCCAATAACATAGCGATATTCGAGTTGTTCACCAGATTCGCTCTTTAAGGTTTGTATATGTCTCTTAAGTATCAAGTTGTACCTGTTACCTCTTTTTCTCAGAACTGCTCGATTGTGTGGTGTGATGAAACCATGGAAGGCATCGTTGTCGATCCGGGCGGTGATGTTCAACAACTCGCGGCTATCATTGAAGAACTCGGTGTTAAGGTTGTGAACTTGGTACTGACGCACGGTCACTTAGATCATGTTGGCGGTACGGTACCACTTGCTGAGATCTTGAAGGTTGAAATTGTGGGCCCGCATAAGGCAGACAACTTCTGGCTACAAGGTCTAGAGAATCAAAGTCAGATGTTTGGTTTCCCACTGTGTAAAGCTTTTGAACCAAACACTTGGTTAGAAGAGGGCGACAAAGTCACTTTTGGTAATCAAGTGATTGATGTGATTCACACGCCGGGCCACACGCCAGGTCACGTTGTACTGTTCAGTGAGCAAGCTCGTTTAGCGTTTGTGGGTGATGTGTTGTTTAACGGCGCAATTGGCCGTACTGACTTCCCACAAGGTGACTTCAATACGCTTATCGCTTCAATCAAGACTAAGCTTTGGCCACTAGGCAGTGACGTAACATTCGTTCCGGGCCATGGTCCTGAATCGACATTTGGTCGCGAGCGTGCATCAAACCCGTTCGTCGCAGATGAAATGCCTCTGTACTAATTAAATCTTTGATTTTCCAACCGATTATTTGTGTCGATTGATTGAAAATGAAGCTTAGCTTTTGTCCTGAAAGCTAAGCTTTTTTATTGTGTGTGAACTTACTGGTAAACCTTAATCAGAAAGACGTTCAGCGGCAGCCAAGTAGCGTCGAGCCAGCCCCACAAACTCTTCTCCACTCATATTCAAATCATGGGTTGATATGAAAATGTCATAACCGTGGAAGCCCCTTTGATATTTCATTCTGTTGGCAAGCATCGCCTGCAATCCAGAATAGTTTTTAATCACCGCGTTTGGACTGTTTGTCTCATTCGGTGAATCAAGGTTGTCCTGTGATTGGTTATCGTTGAAATTTACGTTGTCGGTATTCTGCGACTCTTTGTATTGGCTTAGTTCGACACAGCCACTTTCAGTACAACGCGCATGGTAATGCGATGAGTCGAGAACCATATCCTCAAAGTTGGACTCTTTGCCTGCTTGTTTGGCTCCTAAGTACAAAAGTGCTCGTTGGCTGAGCAATAATTCACAAGTTATTTTAGGGCAAATCGAATCGAGGTAGGGCGAGTAATCTTTTACTTTAATTCCGACCCAGGGCAGAGGTTGATGCCAACCATCTTGTTCATAAGTGCAAAGACCAATTTTTTGGATGTTACTCCATTTTAAAACCCAACCCCCTTTGTAAAAGTGCTGCTGAAAATGAGTCGGGGTAAGTGTGAACATCACTCGGCTGCGCAGCATCAAATAGTAGCCAGTTCCCAGAAGCGCAATACTGCAAAAAGCACCCACGATCAGTAACTTTGGATTGTCACTGTAGAGCGAAACGATCAAGCAAATGAAGCCTAAAATAATGGCGAGGATACGGTACGAGCGAGTGAATGAAGGCAAAGAGAAATTACTAAGGTGACGAGTGTCCATAGGTAACACCAAGTTTTCATATTTTTGTCTGGATGGATAACCAGTGTATATGACCCTGAATTGATAAGTCGATGTTTAAATAATAGACGCTAGTAGACAATATCGGTATTTTTCGTCGACTTTCGACGCTTCACTCTACAAATAGCTCCTGTTTTTTGGTATAAATCGCGCTTCAAATTTTCACCACTGCGAAAAGAGCAGTGAACTGGAGAAATATTCAATGAGACTTGCTCATAAGCGTAAGGTGCAGGCTAAACTGCAGAAACGCACTAAAGCGGCTGTAGTTAAAGCAGTGGCAACGCCGAAAAAAGCGAAGCCTGTCGCAGAGAAAGTTGTAGCAGAAAAAACTGTAGCAGCAAAACCAGCGGTAGAGAAAGCAGTAGCAGCAACTAAAGAAGTTGCAGTAGCACTGACTCCTAAGCAACAACAAGTTCTAGACATCGTTGTTAGCAATGCTGAAGGCATTAACCCTAAAGGTATCGGCCTAGAAGCTGGTCAAGAAGACGCGAAAGCAGCTTCATGGGCAACAGGCGCATTGAAAAAACTTCTTGAAGAAAACCTAGTAGCGAAAGAGCAGCTAGCAGGTAACAAGGTTATCTACAAAGCTATCTAATCCTGTGGGATTACATTCGCTTCGTTAAGTTTTTAAGCCTCGATTTTCGAGGCTTTTTTGTATCTGGCACATTATGCCAAGTCCGAGCCCAAATCCAAGCCTAAACCTAGGCTCTATAATCTCAATTCCAATTCGATATACGGCTTAACTGATTAGTGTTGTCTCGTGTCAGAGCTTCGAATCAGCAAGCACTAAATTAGGGCGTTAGCTAGGTAGATCAAGAGAGCAAAGCCTTGATTTTTTTCCCTAAAATACAGCAATGAATAGAGCTTCATCACGAAATGGCAATCAATTGTTAAGAGTATTTAATTATTAATACTTAGGTATTTATCAATACGCATTGTCTTGGTGAATATCCAAACTCCTTTGAAATCGACACTATTCAATCATCTCCTACGTAGTTCTACTTAATCCTTTGGTCTAATACGTAACTTTGTTAACGCCATGCGTGCGTGCTCTCCCTGATATCTTGTTGCCTCATCACGGTGCACTCTTATGTTGAATCATAAAAAATGCTCATAGAAAGAGTGTTAACCCAACAAAGGACGTGAACATGAGTCTCATTTCTAACTCCCTCACACGAGTTTTTAAAAACGTTGCAGTAACTGCTGCGGCTTGTTTAGCTTTGGTCGCTACTGGTGCTACAGCCGCTGATAAGGTTTACCGTTTAAAACTTGCGGAAACTTGGGGACCAAACTTCCCAGTTTTCGGTGATGCAACCAAAAACATGGCGGCGATGGCTGAGAAGATGTCGAATGGTCGACTGCAAATCAGAATCGATTCAGCAAACAAACACAAAGCACCTCTTGGCGTTTTTGACATGGTTAAGTCTGGTCAATACGACATGGGTCACTCAGGCTCTTACTACTGGAAAGGTAAAGTTCCAAACACTCTTTACTTCACTTCTATGCCTTTCGGTATGACGCCAGCAGAACAATACGCGTGGTTCTATCACGGTGGTGGTATGGAGTTAATGGAGCAGGTTTACTCTCCACATAACTTGATGTCTTTCCCTGGTGGTAACACGGATATCCAGATGGGGGGTTGGTTTCAAAAAGAGATCAACAGCGTTGAAGATCTACAAGGTCTGAAAATGCGAATCCCGGGCTTTGCAGGCGAGATTCTTGCTGAGCTAGGTGCTAAACCGACGAACATTGCCCCAGGTGAACTTTACACGTCTCTAGAGCGTCGCACGATTGATGCACTAGAGTGGGTAGGTCCATCGCTGGATTTACGAATGGGCTTCCACAAAATCGCGCCTTACTACTACACAGGTTGGCACGAGCCGGGTTCAGAGCTTCAATTCCTAGTGAACAAGCGTACATGGAACAAGCTGCCTGAAGACCTACAAGAAATCTTACGTGTTGCAATGCGTACTGCGGCTTACGACATGTACACACAAGCAACGCACGAAAGTGGTAAGAACTGGGTTTCAATGAAGACAGAATACCCAGATGTACAAGTGAAAGATTTCCCACCAGAGGTTATGTCTGCTCTGAAAGAAGCGAACGATCGCCTACTGGCTGCACATGCTGAGAAAGATGAGCTAGCAAAAGAGATTCAAGCTTCACAAGCAAGCTACCTAGAGCAAGTACGTTCATGGACGGATATTTCACATAGAGCTTATCTAAATAGCCAAGCGAAATAATCGACAGTTGTTGAACTGAATCTAAATGAACCCGAAGCTTTTCTTATTGAGTATTTAAGAGTGAATAAGCCGAGGGTTCATTTAAAACATAATAACTAAGCAGGATAAATCCTGTATTACGCTCAAGAACCTTTTCTACGTCCTACAGCTCGTTACCTCAGCTGCGCGATGTCTTTTCAAATTCCATGGAGTCGGGAATGCGAAGTCTAATTTATATTGAACGCCTGTTTAATCGTATCGGTGACGCACTGGGATGGCTTTCCAGTATGTTGTTTATTTTACTTATCGCCAACGTCGTGTATGACGTTGTCATGAGATATGCCTTCAACGATGTCTCTATTGCCTTCCAAGAGATGGAATGGCACCTTTTCTCCGCCGTTTTCCTACTCGGTGTTCCTTATGCCATCAAGGCTGGTGGCCATGTTCGAGTTGACGTGTTCTATGAGCAACTGAGCTTTAAAGCACAAGCGATTATTGACCTGCTTGGCACGCTTATCTTTCTACTTCCGTTTTGCCTGCTGGTGGCTTGGTTTGGTATCGATGTTGCCAAAGAGAGTTATGAACTGGGTGAAACCTCAGGTGACCCGGGTGGCCTGCCGTATCGCTGGATCATCAAAGCTATGATCCCGCTGTCATTCTTTTTGATGGCACTCAGTGGCGTAGGTTTGATCCTGCATTCACTGAATAAGATTTTTAATCCGCATCTTATCCATGCAAACAATATTCATACAAAAAACAAGTAGAGGCTGAACATGATTGGAATAGTAATGTTTTTCGTAGCCTTGTTTGCGCTTTTACTTGGCTTCCCAGTGGCGTTTACCTTTGGTGGTATCGCGTTAATCTTTGGTGTTTGGGCTGAGGGCATTGAAATGTTTGCCTTCATGCCATATCGAATTCAATCCATTATGGAAAACACGGTTCTGATGGCCGTTCCATTGTTTGTTTTTATGGGGCTCGTTCTACAAAAGACCAAGCTTGCTGAGCAGTTGCTTGAGTCTATGGGGCGACTGTTTGGCGGCGTTCGTGGTGGTATCGCGATTTCAACCGTATTAGTAGGTTCACTACTTGCGGCTTCTACTGGCGTGGTTGGTGCTTCTGTTGTTGCTATGGGACTTATCTCCCTACCTGTAATGCTCAAGTACAATTACGACAAAGGCTTAGCCTGCGGCACTATTTGTGCGTCTGGTACGCTAGGGCAGATCATTCCACCCTCCATCGTATTGATTCTATTGGGTGATGTTCTAGGTGTTCCTGTAGGCGACTTGTTCCAAGCGGCGATTTGGCCGGGCGTGATGCTGGTCGGCGCGTACATCGTTTATATCTTGATATACGCAAAGCTACACCCTGAAGCGGCTCAACCTATTGAACGTGATGACTCCATCAGCCGTAAGCAGGAAGTGTTTAATGCACTGAAAGCGATTCTTCCGCCTCTAGCGTTAATCATTGTTGTACTGGGCTCTATCTTCGCAGGTGTTGCTACGCCAACAGAGTCAGCCGCATTAGGTGGCGCGGGTGCGATGATACTTGCACTGCTTTACGGTCAATTTAGTTGGTCGATGGTGTACGAGGCGTCGAAAGAGACGGTGAAAGTAACGGCGATGGTATTTGCTATCTTGTTGGGTGCAACGGCATTCTCAATGGCGTTTACCTACACTGGTGGCGACTATCTGGTTGAAGAGTGGATGCTACAACTGCCAGGTGAAAAATGGGGCTTCCTGATCATTACCATGCTGGTGATTCTGATTCTGGGTTTCTTCATCGACTTCGTAGAGATCTGTTTCATCATCGTGCCGATCATTGCGCCAGTTGCTGAACTGATGGGCATCAACATGACATGGTTCGCTATCCTTATTGCGATGAACCTACAAACTTCCTTCTTAACGCCGCCATTTGGTTTTAGTTTGTTCTATTTAAAAGGCGTAGCACCTAAAGGCGTGACGACTAAGGACATCTACCGAGGTGTGATGCCGTTCATTCTGATTCAAATCCTCGTACTTGGATCACTTCTCGCTTTCCCATCTTTCTATGGAATGTGAGTGAAGCCAAGAATGTGAATGATATGTTTCAACGGCTATCTATAAATTGCTAAAGTAAAACGGCTTATTGATGTTCAGTAAGCCGTTTTTTGTGAGGGAAAGGAATGCCTCTAAAAGCCAAGCTGATTTTGCTGACGTTGCTCCCGTTGCTGCTGGTAACGGCGAGTATTAGTTGGATCTCGCTGCACCAGACTAAGACGTTAGGCGCTAAAGAAGTCGAGATCTTTAGAGACAGCCTAATCAAGTCGCGTGAAAACGCCCTCAAAGACACGGTTGATCTCGCGTTCGACGCCATAGAACACGTCTATAACGATCCAAATATCCAAGAAGCCCAAGCCAAAAAAAAAGTTCGAACCATATTGTCTAAACTTAGATATGGCTCTGATGGGTACTTCTTCGCATACGATCGCCTCGGGACCAACTTGGTTCATCCAATTCAGCCAGAATTGATAGGCCAAAACCTACTCCAACTGCAAGATGAAGATGGCGATTTTCTGATAGAGGCTCTGTTAAGAGAAGCGCAAACCGGAGGCGGGTTTCACCAGTATTTGTGGCAAAAACCGTCGACGGGTGAGGTGGTGTCTAAGCTGAGCTACGCCGCTTGGTTAGAGCGTTGGGACTGGATGATTGGCACCGGCTTGTATATTGAAGACGTACACCAAGAAGTGGCTTCGATGCAGGCTGCGATAAATAAGAATATTGAAACCACGTTCTTTTCGATTGTGGTGATTTTGAGCGTAACGGTCGCGGTCATCATCGTGCTGACCTTGGCTATTAACATGCATGAACATCGGATTGCTGATAACAACTTAAAGGAGCTGGCGCATAAGACGGTGATGTTCCAAGAAGACGAGAAGAAGCATCTAGCGCGTGAGTTGCATGATGGTATTAACCAATTATTAGTGTCGAGTCGTTGCCATTTGGAACTGCTCGGTAATAAGCTACAAAATGAAGACCTTAAAGCACATTTGAATAAGTCGCAGCATTCACTGATGCGAGCGATCGAAGAAGTGAGGCACATCTCGCATCAACTTCGTCCAAGTTCATTGGATGACATAGGCTTAGAAGCGGCATTGTCTTCATTACTGTTAGATTTTCAGGCGCACTCGGGCATAGAAGTCGAGACCATGTTTGCTACTCAACCTGGTAAGTTAAAATCAGAGGCGGCGACGACCCTATATCGAGTCGTGCAAGAGTCGCTGAATAATATAGAAAAACATGCACAAGCGACCAAAGTAACGGTTATCGCTCAGCAAATTGGTAATGTGTTGCAACTACTGATTCAAGATAACGGTGTCGGTTTCAACACCTATAAAGCGATGGAAAAACGAGGGATCGGGCTGCGTAACATGAGAGAGCGAGTGGAGTTCATCGGTGGTGACTTTGAATTGATGAGTGAGATTGGCCTCGGAACGGAAATTACAGTGTTACTGACACTAGAGGGATTAATGAATGAGTGAAGTTATTCGAGTTGTGATTGCTGATGATCACCAAGTGGTACTGGATGGCTTTATGGCGAGATTGGAACTCGAGCCAGATATTAGCGTGATAGGTACGGCCAGCAATGGACTAGAAGCGGTAGAGGTCGTTAAGTCTCTGCGCCCTGATGTGGTGTTGATGGATATCAGCATGCCTATCATGAATGGCATTGATGCCACCCATCTGATTAAAGAAGAAGACCCAGAAGCCAAGGTCCTGATGCTGACCATGCATAACAACCGTGAATACATCATGAAGGTGATGCAGTCGGGTGCTGTCGGTTACATGTTGAAAGAGATTTCGGCTGAAAAAATGGTACAGGCAATCAAAACGGTCAATCAAGGATCGACCTATTTCTGTGAAAAAGTCACGCAGAATTTGTTTACTCAGCCGATTACTCCCACGCCATCTGTCAAGAATCCATTGAGCAGACGTGAAGAGGCTGTGCTGAAATTAGTCGCAAAAGGGGAGAGCAGTAAAGAGGTCGCAAAGGCGCTGAATATCAGCTATCGAACGGTAGAAACCCATAGGCAAAATATTAAGCATAAGCTCGATATTCACTCTACGGCAGAGCTTGCTAAATATGCGGTCAGCTCCGGGCTTGTGGACTGATCTTACGCTAAATAACGTTAAATGTGTAATTTACGCCTCCTTTATGGAGGTTTTTTTAGTATTTTTGCGACAGGTTGATATTCTTCTTTTCGAAATTTAAGCGCCGAATGCAATGTTGCAAACTGTGCGCTGCAAATTAGAGAGGAAGCATGGAGCCTGTAAAAGATAGGTATAGTATTGAAAATACCGATTATACAGTAGGACAAGATAACGTTCAGAAATGGGGTTTTGATGTTCATAACCCAGTATTTGGAATCAGTGCAGGGGCGATCATTATCTTCCTGTTGGCACTTCTAGTCGCAGACCCTGAAACCGCAAAAGCGGCGCTTGATGGAATCAAATGGAAAGTCATTGGTAACTTCGATGGTTTCTTCATGTGGGCAGCAAACATCTTCGTAATTTTCTGTTTTGCCCTCATTGTCTCCCCGTATGGCAAGATACGTATTGGTGGCAATGATGCCAAAGCAGAGCACTCAAACCTATCTTGGATGTCGATGTTATTCGCCGCAGGAATGGGTATTGGCTTAATGTTCTGGGGTGTTGCTGAGCCAGTAGCTTACTTCACTGGCTGGTATGAAACACCACTAGGTGTTGAAGCTTACTCTCCTGAAGCGGCGAAGTTGGCTCTTGGTGCAACCATCTACAACTGGGGTCTGCACGGTTGGGCGATTTACGCGGTTGTTGCTCTAGCGCTTGCCTGCTTCACCTTCAATAAAGGTTTACCTCTATCAATCCGCTCTATTTTCTACCCTATCTTGGGTGATAGAACTTGGGGTTGGTTTGGTCATATTGTTGATATCGTCGCTGTGCTTGCAACGCTATTTGGCCTTGCAACTTCATTGGGCTTAGGTGCTCAACAAGCAACAAGTGGTATTAACCATGTATTTGGTACCGATGGCGGTATTGGCATGCAGCTGATTGTTATCGCTGTGGTTACTTTCTTAGCGACAATGTCCGTGGTTCGTGGCATCAACGGCGGCGTAAAAGTGCTAAGTAACGTGAATATGCTGGTGGCTTTAGGCTTGCTGATCTTTGTTACGATTGCAGGTGGCATGGCGGGTATTAAAGCAATCCCAACCGCGCTAATGGGCTACATTGAAAACTTCATTCCTTTAAGTAATCCTCATGGGCGTGATGATGAAACGTGGATGCAAGGTTGGACGGTATTCTACTGGGCATGGTGGATGTCTTGGTCACCATTCGTAGGCATGTTCATCGCTCGTATCTCTAAAGGTCGAACGATTCGTGAATTTATCGTTGCTGTATTGTTCATCCCAACGACAGTAATCATCATCTGGATGGCTATTTTCGGTGGCATCGCGATTGATCAAGTGGCGAACAAGGTGGGCGAGATTGGTGTGAATGGTCTGCAAGATATTACACTTTCTCTTTTCCATACTTACGATGCTCTGCCAATGAGCTCTGTGCTTTCAGTGGTATCGATTGGTTTGATTATGGTGTTCTTTATCACCTCTTCTGATTCAGGCTCATTGGTTATCGATAGCATTACCTCTGGCGGTAAAGTGGATGCACCGGTTCCACAACGTGTATTTTGGGCGTTGATGGGCGGCGCGATTGCAGCGGTTCTACTATGGGTTGGTGGTACGGAATCTATTCAAGCACTGCAAGCTGGAACGGTATCGATGGCGCTACCATTTGCCTTCATATTATTGCTTATGTGCCTAAGCTTATTACTCGGTTTACGAACTGAAAATCAATTGGTTAAGCACCAAAATGCTTTGAGTTAAAAGTATTTTTGATAAAAAGGTCGACAGGGTCGACCTTTTTTTCGTCATAAACTTGAGTAATTACGTGAATATTGTTTGAAATTCCATCGAGCCGATTCTAGTTTACTGAAAACAACAAGTTAACCTGCTAAACTTCAGACATCCAAGTATTTGAATTATTGTGACAACAGCTTGTACTACTTGGATCGTAGGTTCGAGTTTGTAATTAAGTCGCAGGTAAGTAAGGAATACGAGGTCAATAGACCCTAATAGAATTCCGTAGAGAGGGATGATGACTAAAGGTATAGATAAATACAGTATCGACAGTACGGATTACACTGTCGGTCAAGATAACGTCCAAAAATGGGGTTTTGATGTTCATAACCCAGTATTTGGTATTAGTGCGGGACTTATCGCTTTGTTCCTGATCGGTGTTCTTATTACAGATACCGCTTCAGCAAAGGCTGCGCTAGATGGCGTTAAAGGCCAGATTATCAATTCGTTTGATTGGCTTTTCATCTGGTCGGGTAATATTTTCGTAATTTTCTGCTTAGGTTTGATTGTTTCTCCGTACGGCAAAATCCGCCTTGGTGGTGTTGATGCGACGGCAGATTACTCATTCTTCTCTTGGCTATCGATGCTGTTTGCCGCAGGTATGGGTATCGGCTTGATGTTCTGGAGTGTGGCAGAGCCAGCGGCTTACTTCACGGGTTGGTTTGAAACTCCGTTAGGTGTTGAACCAAACACACCAGAAGCTGCAAAACTGGCATTGGGCGCAACCATGTATCACTGGGGTCTACACCCTTGGGCGATTTATGGCGTAGTAGCACTGTCACTTGCGTTTTTCTCTTACAACAAGGGATTGCCTCTTTCTATCCGTTCTATCTTTTACCCAATTTTAGGTGATAGAGCTTGGGGCTGGGCAGGTCACATTGTTGATATTCTTGCTGTACTTGCAACGCTATTTGGTCTGGCGACATCGTTAGGTCTTGGTGCACAACAAGCGGCAAGTGGTATTCAGCATGTATTCGGCATTGAAGCGGGCTTAGGTCTGCAAGTTATTGTGATTACAGCGGTGACTTTATTGGCGGTAGTATCAGTACTTCGTGGTATTGATGGTGGCGTTAAAGTTATCAGTAACATCAACATGTTGGTGGCTTTCCTACTGCTTATCTTAGTGGCTCTAATCGGCTACGCGGTGACTTTAGGTTCTATCCCAACGACATTGATGGCATACATTGAAAACATCATTCCGTTGAGTAACCCTCACGGTCGTGAAGATGAAACGTGGATGCACGGTTGGACTGTATTCTACTGGGCTTGGTGGATCTCATGGTCTCCATTCGTAGGTATGTTTATCGCACGTGTTTCTAAAGGTCGTACCGTTCGTGAGTTCATCACAGCAGTACTGATTGTACCGACTACAGTGACTATCATTTGGATGTCAGTATTCGGTGGCATGGCGATTGACCAAATCGTGAATAACGTTGGTATTCTTGGTCAAGACGGCCTAACAGATGTATCACTAGCAATGTTCCAAATGTTTGATGCACTGCCGTTCGGGACTCTGCTTTCAATCATTGCGGTTGTATTGGTTCTAGTCTTCTTCATTACATCGTCTGACTCAGGCTCTCTAGTAATCGACAGCATCACCGCGGGTGGTAAAGTTGATACGCCTGTGCCTCAACGTGTGTTCTGGGCGTTCCTAGAAGGTGCGATTGCTGTGGCTCTATTGTGGGTTGGTGGTACTGAAGCAGTACAAGCTCTACAAGCGGGTGCAATCTCGACGGCATTACCATTTACCATCATTCTATTACTGATGTGTGTGAGCTTGCTAATGGGTATGCGTACAGAAAAACGCTAGGCTTTTTAAGCTGAAATCTACTGCAATTTATACGCAGTAGAACGGTAAATAATATGAAGGCAGAAGAGGAAACTCTTCTGCCTTTTTTGTTTCCTCTTTACCGTGTTTTCTTGTCTCTTTTAAGCATGTGAAGTGCGATAAAAATGTTAATAACCGTAGAGACAACACAGCCTTAAATTTGGCGATAAGCCAAGGATTTGACATTACTTAAGCTTATGGTTTGCTTAAAATTATATTCCAATATTAAATTGTGAAATCGCTCGAATTTAATACTAATATTGGGTAGTATGCGCGAGATTTCCCACCACTCGTGAAACTTTGACATGAAACTAACACTAAAGCAGAAGTTGATAGGCGCTAGCCTATCTGCTGTTGTCGTTATGGCTACAGCGTTGACTTGGTTGTCAGCAAACCAATTATTTGAACAGACTCGTAATGGCGTATACCTACGAGCTGAAAGCGTATCTGAAGCAGCATCTGAAGGTATTAAAAACTGGATTGATATCCGTACTGATATCGCATCAGCATTTAATGACTTTTCACGAGAGGATGATGTTGTTCCTTTCCTTAGACAAGCTCGTGTAGCGGGTGGCTTTGACGATATCTTTTTAGGTACTCCAGAAGGTGGAATGTACCGTTCACATCCTGAACGTAATCGTGCAGATTACGATCCTCGTCAACGTCCTTGGTACCAAGAAGCAAACGCTGCAGGTAAGCAAATCATTACTACGGCTTACCAAGATGCAATCACCAAAGCACTTCTAGTAACGATCGCAGAACCTGTTCGCCACAATGGCCAACTTGTTGGTGTTGTTGGTGCAGACGTACTGATCGACCAGTTGGTTAACGATGTAATCAGCCTTGATGTTGGTGACAACGCTTACGCAATGCTAATTGATGCCTCTGACGGCACATTCCTAGCACACCCAGATTCAGCACTAAGCTTGAAGCCGGTAAGCCAGCTTTCAAACGATATCTCTATGCTTATCATCGAAAACGCAGTGCGTACGGGTAGCATCGAGATCATCAAAGAGCGCGGCGCAGACAAGCTGCTTTACTTCACGAAGGTGCCTAACACTAACTGGATCTTCGCGGTTCAGATGGACAAAGCAACAGAAGAAGCGAACCACTCAACGCTACTTACTCAGCTGATCATCACTGCTGTCATTATTACGCTCATCGTAATCGTACTTGTGTCTTGGTTAGTAAGCTTCCTATTCCGCGACCTAAACCGCGTTTCAGCAGCACTTGAAGAAATTGCTTCAGGTGAGGGCGATCTTACTCAACGCCTTGAGCCTAAGAGCGACGACGAAATTGGTCAGCTTGCAGCAAACTTCAACCGTTTTGTGGGCAACATGCACACCATGGTGATCAAGCTAAGCGAAGTATCTGCTGCGCTGGGCAACCAAGCGCGTCAAACGGCTTCTCAAGCTGAAGAACGTAGTGCTCGTATCCAAATGCAACAAGACGAGATCAACATGGTAGCAACAGCCGTTAACGAAATGGCTGCAGCAACACAAGAGATCGCAGGTAACGCAGACCATACTGCACAGAACTCATCTGAAGCGGTTGGCGCGTGTGAGCACGGTACTGGTCAAGTGACACAGACTCAAAGCTCTATCCAAAACCTGGCTCAAGAAGTTCAAATCGCAACCAACGTGATTCTAGAACTTGAAGAGCACGGCAACAGCATCAACGCTATCTTGTCTAACATTCAAGGTATTGCAGAACAAACAAACCTACTTGCACTTAACGCCGCTATTGAAGCAGCACGTGCCGGTGAGCAAGGTCGTGGTTTCGCAGTAGTAGCGGATGAAGTTCGAGTTCTGAGCCAACGTACACACGGTTCAACGCAAGAAATTCAACAAACGATTGAGTTGCTGCAAGGTACAACAGGCAAAGCGGTTAACATCATGAACGATAGCCGTACTCTTGCTGAAACCAGTGTTGATGACGCGAACTCAGCGGCTGCAAGCCTAACGCAAATCCATGCTGCTGTTGAACGCATCAGCGACATGGCAACACAGATTGCTTCTGCTGCAGAAGAGCAAGCGTCAGTAACGTCTGAGATTACTCGTAACACTGAAGGAATCCGTGACGTATCTAACGAGCTAGCAGACGAAGCACACCAAGCTGCAGAGCAAGCCGCTCAACTTTCTGAGCTGTCTCACGAGCTAGAAAGCGAAATCAGCCGCTTCAAGCTTTAAGCACTAACTCGTAATTTAAAAGCCGAATGTGATTATCACATTCGGCTTTTTTGTGCGTGCTAGTTAGAGTTATGAATCCCTAACTAGTTATTCGGATAGCCAGGGAATTTCGCTTTAAGGTTGGCACGAGTAGGGAAGTACTGCTCCATAAATTTAACCATCGCAGGGTCGTTCGCTTGTCGTTTTTAAGCTGTTTGGGTATTGGCATCAAGGTCAGTACTTATTGTAAGTGACTGGCCAAGTTTGATTGGAGAAGGGTGTAGTTCAGGAGAATCACAGACACAAAAAAGCCCGAGCATAAACTCGGGCCTTGAATAGTTTTCTTTATAGCTTAAGGGGAAGCTAGATTGCCTGACGAAGTTGGAAATAACGTCCTGCTTCGTTTAACAGTTTCTCATGAGAGCCGTTTTCAACAATCTCGCCTTGTTCAATCAGAACGATCGAATCCATCGACTCTAGACCAATCAAACGGTGCGTAATGAAGATAACCGTCTTGCCTTCAAAGTGCTTCTCGAACAGCGTCATGATGCTGTGTTCTGTTTGCTTATCTAAGCCTTCTGTTGGCTCATCTAGAAGCAGGATAGGGGCATCATGAAGAATCGCGCGTGCGATACCAATACGGCGCTTCTCACCCCCAGACAGTTGACGACCACCGTCACCTAACCAGCTATCAAGTGCATTATTCTCAAGCAGCTTTTCTAGGCCAACATCTCTTAGGATATTTGCTAAGTGATCATCGGTCGCTTCTGGTCTTGCAATCAACAAGTTGTCACGCAAAGTACCATTTAGAATGTCGACACGTTGGCTTACTACACTGATTGATTCACGAAGCTGCGATTCGTTCCACTGCGTCAGTTCAATACCCGCGATTGATATGTAGCCCTTTTTAGGATCCCAGTAGCGAGTCAGAAGCTGAATCAGAGTCGATTTACCAGAACCCGTTTGACCAACAATCGCAACCTTGTGCGTGGCAGGGATCGTTAGGTCAACAGCGTTCAGAACACTGCGCTCAGAGTCAGGGTAGTTGAACGTCACGTTTGAGAACGTAATATCAAGCGGCTTGTTGATGTCGAGTTTCTCTTCAGAAAACTGAACTTCAGGCTCCGACAAAATAACTTCGTTCAAGCGACGTGCTGAAGACAGAGTTTGACCTAAATGCTGGAACGCACCTGCAATTGGCATTAATAGCTCGAAGCTTGCCATGGTTGCGAATGCCATTAGCGCGATGAACGGGTCTGGTGCATTACCACCCACACCGTCAGCCGCAAGCCAAAGCATAAGAACAAGTGTCAAACCGTTGAACAGCATCAGTGCTGCTGACGCCATACCGGTTAGGTTGGCATTCACAAACTGATTCGCCATCAGCTTCTGTTGTGTCTCTAGAATCGCATTACGGTAACGTTCTTCCGCACCAAACAGAGTCAGTTCACTGTAGCCTTCAATCCAATCTAACGTAGTCACACGAAGATCAGCTTTGTTCTGTGTCAGTTCACCACCGTTACGTTTACCCAATTTGTAGAACAAGATTGGCCAAACCAACAGCATGATCAGAAGGATAGAACCCAAGACCAAACCAAGCGAACTATCGAACCACATCAAGAACAGAGTCAGGAAGAAGATCCCGAACACACCCACCGTCACTGGGCTTACTAAACGTAAGTACACGTGGTCCATGGCGTCGACATCGGCAACCAAACGGTTCAGTAGGTCGGCATCACGAAGGTTTGAAATACGACCTGGGATCAGCGGAGCCAGCTTCTTAAAGAAGAAGATACGCAGATCAGTTAACAATTTGAATGTTGCATTGTGGCTGACAACACGTTCACCCCAACGACCCGCAGTACGGCTCATTGCCAAACCACGTACACCACCACCCGGTAGCATGTAGTTGAAGGTTTCACGTGCAATCGTAAGGCCTGCAACCGCAGAAGCTGAAATGAACCAGCCTGATAGCGTTAACAAGCCAATAGAAGCCGACAGAGTAGCAAAAGCCAATAGCATGCCTAGCGATAGGCCAAACCAATGCTTTTTATAGAGTTTCAGGTAAGGCAGTAAATCACGCATCTAAATTACCCTTATTATCTTGTTGAGCTAAGTTCGCGTTCAGCATCTCTTCAAACAAACCACCCGCAGTCGAAAGCTGAGAGTAATGACCTTGTTCAACCAGACCACCATCGCGCATAACCAGAATGTTATCGACCGATTGAAGCGGGGCAAGTTGATGCGTCACAAGCAGGGCAGTGCGGCTTTCGATGTTGCTATTGATGCCTTTCATTACCAACTGTTCGCTACGAGTATCTAGGCTGGCAGTGGGTTCATCGAGCAACCAGAACTGACCGTCTTGGATCATTGCGCGAGCCAGAGCCAAACGCTGAGATTGACCCACAGACAGACCGCCAGAGCGATCAGAAATCATGTAATCCAAGCCGTGCTCATTTACGAATTCGTTAGCAAAAGACTGCTCAAGTGCGTTCTCGACAACTTGGTCAGTGATATCGTGCTTACCTAGAGTGACGTTGTCACGAATTGTGCCGTGCAGTAGCAACGGGTTTTGACCAACCCAGCTAATGGTTTTACGCCAAGAGGCTAAGTCTAGGTCACGCAGTTCAATGCCATTGATTTTCAAGCTTCCTTCATAAGGCATGAAACCAAGAATAGCGTTGATCAAACTTGTTTTACCTGCACCACTTGGGCCAACTAACGCAGTCGATTGGCGAGTGTTAAGCGCGAACGAGATAGGACCAACCAGTTGAACACCTTCAGGGCTCAATACTTTCAGATCTTGAGCTTCAATATTGATGCCTTGAGCCGGGTCTAACTGAGTGTCGCCTGATTTAACTTTAGTGATGTCTGTTTCTAGGAACTCGACAATACTTTCCGCTGCGCCAACCGCTTGTTGTTTCGCATGGTAGAAAGTACCTAAATCACGCAGAGGTTGGTAAAACTCTGGCGCCAAGATAAGGATAAACAAACCTGCGAATAGCGTAATGCCAACGCCGTAGTGGCCGAAGTTAAGCTCGCCGATGTAAGTGAAACCAAAGTAAACCGCCGTCATCGCAATCGAGATAGACGTGAAGAACTCAAGTACTGCAGACGACAAGAAAGCGATCTTCAATACATCCATGGTGCGCGTTCTGAACACCTCAGATGCACCTTTCAATACTTCTGTTTCAGCGTTTGTGCGGTCAAATAGACGGATGGTTGTCATTGACTGCAAACGGTCGTAAAAGTGACCAGAAAGACGTTGCAGTGCTTTGAAGTTTTTACGGTTTGCATCGGCTGCTTTCATACCAACAAGTGCCATGAACATCGGCACCAGTGGAGCAGTAATCAAGAAGATCAGTCCTGCTGCCCAGTTAACTGGGAACACCACAACCAAAATAATGAATGGAATCATTACCGACAGAGACATCTGAGGTAAGTAACGAGAGAAGAAGTCTTGCATGTCTTCTACTTGTTCTAGCAACAGCGTTGCCCACGTACCGGCAGGTTTACCTTTAATGTAAGCAGGGCCTAACTCACGTAATTTATCTAGGATGAGTTGCCTAATGTAAACACGGATTTGTTCACCACAGCGATAACCTGCGATCTCACGACCCCATGTACAGCCCGCACGGCCAACGACCGAAAGTGCCAAGCCAGCAAAATGACCAACCAGTTCAGACTTATCGACATTCTCGATGATCAGCTGGTGAAGAATAGAGGCGAGAAGAGCTGCTTGAGCAATTAAAAACACGCTTGAAAGTACGCCAAGGCTAATCGCAATCATAAGCCAGCGTTTCGCTAACTTACTTTGTTGCTTAAGCCACTTGTTCAAGCTGCGTTGTTTTTTCTTATCCATTATGAAGGCTTAATGATAATTATTATTTGTTGAGGGCGGCTAGTATACAAAAGAAAGCCCAGTGGATATACCACTGGGCTCTAGGGATTTACAACAAAATGTGATGACGCCCTGCATCTACTGAGGCGAGAGCACCGATAATCAAATCTGCAATCTCATATTTACTTATCGTTAAGGCCATCTAGGAAGCGTTCAGCATCCAGTGCAGCCATACAACCTGTACCAGCAGAAGTGATTGCTTGGCGGTAGTTGTGGTCCATTACATCACCTGCAGCGAACACGCCAGGGATGCTGGTTTGTGTTGCGTTACCTTCAAGACCAGACTGAACGATGATGTAGTCATCTTTCATGTCGACTTGGCCTTTGAAGATTTCAGTGTTTGGTTGGTGACCGATAGCAATGAATGCGCCCATTACCTCGATGTCTTCCGTTTTATCAGACTGAGTATCTTTAATACGAACGCCGGTTACGCCCATGTCGTCGCCTAGAACTTCGTCTAGCGTGCGGTCAGTGTGAAGAACAATGTTGCCGTTCTCTACTTTGTCCATTAAACGTTTCACTAGGATCTTTTCAGCGCGGAACGTGTCACGGCGGTGAACTAGGTGAACTTCAGATGCAATGTTAGACAGGTAAAGTGCTTCTTCAACAGCGGTGTTACCACCACCAACAACCGCTACTTTCTGGTTGCGGTAGAAGAAACCGTCACACGTTGCACAAGCAGAAACGCCGCGGCCTTTGAATGCTTCTTCAGAATCTAAACCTAGGTACTTAGCCGATGCGCCCGTTGAGATGATCAACGCATCACACGTGTACTCGCCAGAATCGCCTTTAAGACGGAAAGGGCGGTTTGAAAGGTCGACTTCGTTAATGTGGTCGAACAGGATCTCTGTTTCAAAGCGCTCTGCGTGCTCTTTCATGCGATCCATTAAAGCTGGACCCGTTAAACCTTCAGGATCACCCGGCCAATTTTCCACTTCTGTTGTGGTTGTAAGCTGACCACCTTGCTGCATACCGGTAACAAGTACAGGGTTTAGGTTTGCACGAGCAGCGTAAACTGCAGCTGTATAGCCAGCAGGGCCAGAACCAAGAATCAATAAATTACAGTGCTTTACGTCGCTCATGAGGACTCCGAAATTGAAATTGTTTTTATTTATAATCGCTTAGGATTGTATGGAAAATATGGAGGCAATAAAAGTGTAAACAAGGGCTGAAGTGTAATTAATCGTTATACGTTAGAACTTAATGGAGACAAACGTTTTCCTGGCTGGAAGAGTCAGTGAGAACTTCCCAAGGTTTAACGTGTGGTGGGGAGGTCAGCACTATCGCTAGTTAGGGGCCTTCAAAAGCTAGTGGAGGAGTGAGCATGTTATAGTGCTCAGAGAGTATGTAGGCTTTGAAGTTTATAATTAAGAGTACAAAAAACACTCGAACTCGAGGGTTCGGGCAACTTTTGGGGTTGGAAAGTCGCTTACAGAAGCGTCTAGCCCTATTGGTTCAGGACAGTTAAACAAAAGTGCTTTAAATACACAAGGCGTAGAGAAAGGCCAACCATAAACCAAACCGATCAGAGCTTTAATTTCGAGTGATAACTTGTGGCCAAAAAGCCGAACTAACTAAGTAGAACGACTCTTTGATATTGACTCTTGGTTATCAAAATTACATGTTGGTTTGATTGTGACCTACCGCTAATTCCGAGGTGATCTTGTCCATCATGTCATAAACTGGACCTTGGACACCCATTGAATCAGCTTCGAGGGATGACTTTAAAACCGTTTCACCGGTATTACTATCAATAAGGTGCAATCTCATATACGACAGATGGTTACCTAGGTCCCAATAATATCTATAAGTAAACTTGGCGATATAAGTTCGCTTCTGGTTTGTTGAATTGCCATTCCAAATTAATGCCGTACTACTGAGAAGCGCCTGAACGCTATCTATTGTTTCTTGTGGTGTCTCAACGCCATTTTGCAACAAAAATCCTGTGGCAATGTTCGGAGATACAGCGAAGTTTAAGCCTTGAGGTAGCGAACCGATTCTATTAGCCATCGCGACTGTATTTGCCGTGCTGACGACTACACCTACCGCTTCAAAGTCGGTATTTGTTACAGGTCCTCCTGAGTTCCCTGGAGAGATCGGGGCCGTAATTTGTATGTTGCTAGTGTTACCATCAAATCCATACAAACTGCTTATATTACCCGTTGTCAGTCTTGCATAATCGCCCAGCATAGAAGAGAGCGGGTAACCCGATACGTAAATACTATTTCCAACTTCAGCTGTAGCGAATTTTATTGATTTCAAATCACCGCTGTCTGCCTTGAGGAGGGCTAGATCATTATGTTCATCAGTAGCAATAACAGTAGCCGGAATGTTCTTACCTGCATAACTGATAGTAATGTCATCTAAATCCTTTATTACATGGTAATTGGTGAGCCATTTGTTTTCAGCCACCAAGAAACCGCTACCAGTGCCTGATTGCGCAAAATGCTTGCCGCCATGACCAAGTTCTGATGAGATTTGTTTATCTTCTAAATACTTCAAGATAACCGGACCAACACCAAGTCGATCCTCAACCGCGTCACTTTCAATCACAACATGAATGTTATTGTTACCTACAGCAGTGTTATCCACAATGGCTACTTGCGATGACACACACCCCATTAAAGACAAAGACACCATACATAACAAAAGTAACTTTTTCACGAACATCTCCAAAACAAAAAAGGGGCAGAATTCTACCATTAACCTCATGGTTGTTTGATTGATCATTCGTTTCAAAATGCTACGAAAAAGCTCGAAGTAGCTAGATAGTGTATTAGAAAAACAACGGGTAGGAATTAGCACATCAGTGCCGGAATCTACATTTTTAAAGCACTTTATTATCAAGCTCTCTAGGTTAACTCAAATACGAGTCTTAACTGATACTAGGAGAACACACCACAAACTGAATTGGAATTGAGAAAGGCGTAACCTTAAAAGAAAGTAATTGTTACTTAAGAGCGGCCGAGTTCCCCCCGAACTCGACCTGTTCCAGACGCGCAAGCAAAGGCGTTTGGTTTCTGGCGTACTTATAAATTAACCAATTTCAGTTTGTTGTGTAAATAATCAATAGCTTGGCAATTGATAGGTAGGTCGTATTTTGCTATGCAAAATCATAGAAATGAATGATGGTGAGCGTGATGCCTGAACTCATGCAAGGAGGCTGGCGTATTGAAGTAAAAGGGCTGACACAATATGAAACATCACTTGCTAGTTAATAATATCGTTAAATTTAAATTTGTAGGGATTTATAACTAGCTAGTGGAGTGTGCTAGTTTTAAGAGTTGGTCATCTTTTATTTTGGTGTTATACACTGCTTTTGAATTTTAGGTTAGATTTAGTGTCTGAATTATTAAATCTGACGGGATAAATGATTGTTTAATGTTGATTTGGCAAGATCTTCAAGTATCCTTTATGTAAATAAAACGTTAAATATCGAAAGTTAATTAACAATCATTAAGGAGTCGATGATGTTACATGCTCACGAAAATACCCTACATATTACCCACCTCAGTAACCACGCAGTTGAGGAGTTGTCACCGTCATTCTCTAAGCTTCCAAGCACAGAGCATGCGGATGGTCAGTTTCGATTGAGAAGGTACTCGGTGGTTCAATTCAGTAATGGACAAGTCGTAGAGCTAGACAAACATAACTTTGTTCAGTCTGAAGACATTAATCACTTTCAAGGTGACGTTGTTCGTCAATTCGAACCAATTGAAGCACCAATCTTAAGCAGCGAAGGCATGCAAGAGATGTGTGAGTTGTTCATTGAAACCAATGGGCTTGAAGACGGGCAAGAAATCGAAATCCACCAAATCCGCATCGCTGCCATTTTTGAAGAGACACAGGTTGCGCCAGAAGGTGTTCACCAAGATGGCTTCGACCACATCGCTTTAATTGGTGTTAACCGTCATAACATTGTGGGTGGCGAGATCATGCTGTACCAAGATTCTCATGAAGCACCGTTCTTTAGAAAAGTGCTTGAAGACGGCGAAGTTGCAATGCTGGCCGACAGCAAGCTTTGGCACAACGCACAACCGATTCGTACCATAGACCACGATGAGATGGGCTATATGGATGTGTTTGTTCTAACGGCTAAGGATGCGCGCAATGTCCTTCACTCTTAATGATGTACGCCAACAGTTTAGTGCTTTAGGCCAATACCATAACGGCAAGCCTGTGACCTTTTTTGATGGTCCGGGTGGATCTCAGGTGCCTGAGAATGTTTTAGCTTCGATGACCGAATACCTAGGGCATTTCAATTCAAACCTAGGCGGCCACTATTTTTCTAGCCAAAAGACCACAAGCTTAATGCAGCAAGCAAGAGAAGCGGCGCAAGCACTGCTTAATGCGGAGTCTTCTGGCAACGTTGTGTTCGGTGCGAACATGACATCTCTGACCTTCCAACTTAGCCGAGCGATCAGCCGCGATTGGAAAGAGGGCGATGAAGTTATCGTTACTGCGTTAGACCATTACTCAAATGTATCGAGCTGGCAGCAAGCGGCAGACGACAAAGGCGCGATTGTTCGCCAAGTTCGCGTAGACGAGTCGGATTGCAGCCTAGACATGGCGCACTTTGAGTCGCTGCTGAACGAGAAAACCAAGCTTGTCGCGGTGACGTTTGCTTCGAACACGACAGGCTCGATTGTCGACATGGCAAAAGTTATCGAGCTTGCACATCAGCATGGTGCGCAGGTTTATGTCGATGCCGTGCATTACGCACCTCATCACTTGATTGATGTTCAGCAACTGAATTGTGATTTCTTAGCGTGTTCAGCGTATAAGTTCTTCGGCCCGCATGTGGGCATTGCTTATGTTGCGCCTCAATGGCTGCATACTTTAAAGCCTTACAAGGTTGAGCCTGCGACTAATATCGGCCCAGGTCGTTTTGAGACAGGAACGCAAAGTTTTGAAGGCCTTGCCGGTGTGATTGCGGCGGTGGATTACTTGGCGCAGTTGGGTGATCCCGCCGATTCATTACGTTCTCGTTTAGAGCAAAGCTACGCGCTTTATAATAAGCATGAAAGCCAACTCAGTGAGTACTTCCTTAAACGCTTGTCCGATCTTGAAGGGGCAAAGCTTTACGGGAAAACCGAGTTTAACTCGAACCTAAGAACGCCAACCTTTGCGGTTACCTTTGAAAACCATTCTCCAGAGTTCATAGCCAAGAAGCTGGGTGAACATAATATCTGTGTGTGGAATGGTCACTTCTACGCACTAGGGTTGGTGAAGCAGTTAGGTATCGAAGAGCAGGGCGTGGTGCGTATTGGTTGTATGCATTACAACTCGATTGAAGAGATCGACTTGCTGTTCAATGTGCTTGAAGGGATCTTGCGAAGTCACTAGCAAGAAGTAACTAACACCTAGATGGTTACAGAATTAGAAAAGAGCATACTTCTCTCATGAATATTGAGGTGGAAGTATGCTCTTTTTTTGTTTCACCGCGCTTATTACTTATTTGAGTAAGGCCAGTGATTCGATTAAGACCGCTATTTAATCAAGACAGCGATCTAACTAAGACAGCTGCTTAACCAGAGATGCACCTACAGCGTGTGCGCTGGTTGGGTTTTGACCTGTAATCACTCGTTCATCAACAATCACAAGCTCTTGCCAAGGTTGAACCTTGTTGAAACGCGCAGCGCTGCGAGCAAGAGACTCTTCGAGTAGGAATGGAATGTCGTTGATGGTGCCAAAGTCGATCTCTTCTTCACGTGTAAAGCCAGTCACCGATTTAGAACTCAGTAATTTCTCACCGTTGCTCAGAACTATTGGAAGCAGCGCCGCAGGGCCGTGACATACTGATGCAATCACACCGCCATCTTCATAGTGCTTAGCCGCAATAGCAGCGAATTGCTCGTTGGTTGCTAGGTCTGAAAGCAAGCCGAATCCGCCTGGGTAGAAGATAGCATCGTAGCTTGCTGCATTAATTTGGCTTACAGGAATCGTATTGTTGATGCGGTTTTGGAAGTCATCATCAGCCAAGATCTCCGCGTTTACTGAATCCCCTTCAATATCGGTTCCGTACAATGGGCCTTTGCCACCCTTGATAGACGCGATGTCGTACTCAAAACCCGCAGCAATGATCTCTTTCAGAGCATGAGTCAGTTCAGGCGCGTAAGTACCGTTCGCTTGATCTGTATCGCCTAGTGTTGCGTGGTTAGTTACAGGTATTAGTATTTTTTTCATGATTCGTCCCTTTGAGCACGTTTGTTTGGTTTCAGCGTCGTTGTTTAGACATCCGCGTTTTTAAGACAGACATCAGTCTTTTTAATAGAGATGCCGCTGTTTCGTTACCTGTAATACTAGTAGTAAACCATTTGAGTGATAATATGCCGAATAGACAAAACATTATTGCTATATAGCAACAGTCGAATGAGAATTAGTCGGATGTGAACTCGTTAGATGTAAACAGGTGAAGTATGGACAGCTTTGAAGGGATTAATGAGTTTGTTGCGGTTGCTGAGTGTCATGGCTTTTCTGCAGCAGCAAAACAACTGGGTTGCAGTACCAGCCATGTCAGCCGCCAAGTTTCAAGGTTAGAAGAGAGAGTGGGTGTGGCGTTGCTTGCGCGTTCAACACGGATGGTGAGCCTGACCGAATCGGGTCATACCTATTATCAGCAGTGCAAAGACTTGGTCATTGGGCTGCAACAAGCGAATGAACAAGTCACGTCTCAACAAACTCAGCTTAGCGGTACATTACGTGTTAGTGCTGCGGGTGCATTTGCAGAAAATCATGTTGCGACAGCGCTGATGGAGTTTGCCAAAGATCATCCTGAGCTCACCATCGAAATGAACTTCAATACTAAGATGGTTAACTTCATCGAAGATGGTATCGACTTCGCCATTCGTTATGGTCGATTAGACGATTCAGGGCTGGTGGCAAGAAAGCTGGTTGATCGCCCGATGGCAGCGGCAGCAAGCAAAGATTACATTGCTGAGTTTGGTGCTCCAGCGAATCCAGAACAACTCAAGCTGCACAGCTGTATTATCGCCAACAGTGACCAGTGGTTGTTCGAGAACGATGGAAATCCGCTAACCGCAGTCAGAGTTCATGGCCGTTGGAAAAGCAACAATTCAAGCGCTGTACTGAAAGCTTGCGAAGAGGGGCTTGGCATCGTTTATCTTCCTAAAAGCAGTTTCAATGGCAGTCTTAGCAATGGAAAACTCGTCCCTGTGTTAGAAGAGTATTGGGGAGCGGGCACAAGCAGTTGGATTGTTTATCAGAACCGTCGTTTTCTTCCACAGAGAGCACGGTTAGCTATCGACTTCTTAGTCTCATATTTCTCTGATTGGAATGAATAGTTCGTAGGTTTAAAGAATAGTGCGCAGGTTTAAAAGAATAGCGAACAGGATTTGAAGTGGTTGGGAGCGGATTCTTTCATCAGTTCAAGGCCAAAAGTAGAAAAAGATAATGGTTACATTGGTATAGGTTATCTATTTCTGTTTTTTGACGCGAATAATGGGATTGAGATGCTTGTCTACTTTTACTAACTCGTGTTAGCAATTGAGTTGTAGAGAAGGCCGCAACAGTACGATATACTAGATGGCATATTAATGTCCCTAGCGCGTGATAGATTGTGTGGAAGCGTTGGCAGGATGTGTTGTTATGCTCCAGTTTATGAAGTGTAGCTAGAGTGCGGAGTTGGCAATGTCTTCAATAAATTTCGAATCCACGTACGGTGTAATAACTATTCAAGATATGAATGTAGTGAGTGTTGACGCTAACTATGCTCGCATCTATGGATACCAATCGCCCGAAGAACTACTTTCTAATATCGATAGCTTTCTAGATCTAATCTCAGAAGATTATCATGTTCTCGCCTATCAAAATTACCTTGAAACGGTCAGTGGTCAACGCGACCCTCAGGTTCACACCTATACCAATGTTGATCGCAATGGCAGAGAGTTCACCGTGTTTTCTATCGACCATGTGACGGAGTGGCAGGGAAGACCTGCACTGCAAGTCACAGTGATCGATCTTTCCCCTGCGATTCAGCTGCAAAATGCGGTGCGTGAGCAAGATAAGATGTATCACGACATGATCATGCAATCTGGGCAGGGCATCTTGGTTCACCGAGATTTCAAGCCGCTGATGGTTAATCAATCTTGGGTCAACATGCAAGGCGCGGCTTCCATCGAGCAAGTATTAGAGCTGGACTCTATCCTTGAACTGGTACCAAAACAGAATGCCGATGGCATCAGCAAGCACTATCACGCGATCGTATCAGGGGAGTTGTCAGGTACTAGTACCGTGGTTGAAAACATTGGCTTTGACGGCGTTCATCGGTTCTTCAATATTTACGACAATGCGATTACTTGGAAAGGTCAGCCAGCCGTTCAGGTTGTGCTCGAAGATGTGACTCAAAAGGTGATGCTGGAAAAGCAGTTGGTACACCAAGCGAATTACGATGAAATGACGGATTTGCTTAACCGTAGGGCGATTTATGAGTGGCTGAGAGAGCACCTTGTCTTTGAGACTCACTTAGTGTGTATGCTGCTTGATATCGATGACTTCAAATCGATCAATGATACCTACGGGCACATGGTGGGTGACGAGGTAATTTGCGCATTGGCTGATATTACTAAGCGTAATGTTGAGGCTGTGGGCGGTGTCGCAGGTCGATGGGGCGGTGAAGAGTTCATTGTATTTATCCCTAATGCGTCGCCTCAGATTTCGCGTCAAGTGTCTGATCAGATCCGAGAGCAGTTTAATCAAACCGAATTTAAGATTGATGAACAGTTACGATTTAATTCGAGTGTCAGTATCGGAATCAGTGATAGCCAAGCCTGTGAAGACGGTGTCACGATTGATGCACTCGTGAATTTAACCGATCAATCTCTCTATCGCGCGAAAGCCAACGGCAAGAATTGTGTAGACGGAGATGTGGTTGCGCTCTAACGCCTAAAATCGTCATCGAAAGCGAATAGGATCGACAACGAAAAATGCCCTCAAGTCATCACTTGAGGGCATTTTATTTTTTGGCTATTCACTAAGCGCTTCTAACTATAAGAAACGTTTAAGTTCTACAAGTTATGCAGACACTTCCACTTCGTAAGAGCCAAATTTACGGATGTTAATCACGCCCGTATCTAAGATTAGGTATTGGCCTTTAATACCTTGCAGCACACCAGATACTTCAGGGTTCTTGTCAAAGTTATGCGAAACAATCTTCACTGGGTGTTGCTCAACTGGGTAGCTCAATGAAGTGATGTTTTCGCTCAGAATCTCGATTGCATCGTCACCAAACTTTGCTCTGATCTCTTGGATTTTATCCTCAACCAATGGCAATAGTTCTTTGGCTTTTTCTACCAACTCCATATCGTCGCCATCGCCTTTTAGCAGCGTGCGCCAGTTGGTTTTGTCAGCAATGTGCTTCGCTAACTCAACTTCGATCAGGCCAGAGATCTGACGTGTTTTTACCTTCAAGATAGGCAAACCTTGAGTCGCGCCTTGGTCAATCCAACGGGTAGGGATTTGAGTATGACGAGTGATACCCACCTTTAGGCTTGATGTGTTTGATAGGTAAACGAAGTGATCAACCATGCAGTTCTCTTCACCCCATTGAGGCTCGCGACACGTGCCTTCATCGTAGTGACAAGTCTCTGGCTTCATGATGCACATGTCGCAGCTTGCTAGCTTTTTCATGCACACAAAACAGTGGCCTTGAGAGTAGCTCTTCTTAGTTTTCTTACCACATGAGCAGCAAAAAATATTGCCGGTGTGAGTGAGGTTGATGGTTTTACCAATCAGAGGGTTTAGCTCTACAAACTCTTCGCCTACAGGCAAACGGTAGGTAACCGCGGCATCAAGGGAAGCACTCATCTTTTTGAGTGTTCCTTTTGCTAATAAAGACATGACATTACTCGTTGTATTTTGATTATTATTTCGTCGACTCGATTGCGCTGTGAGCAGGCAGTACGGTTAACGATGATTATGCGATGAGTATAACAAATAGAGCCTGTTTTTATACGCAATATTACTTGATTCTCGCCGTGAATAATTAACGGAAAATACATGCATAAAAATATAGTATGACATTTTGTTCGGGCGTGATATAACGTTTTTTAGTGATTTATTGGTATTAAGATCACTAATTTACCTGATTTGTTTTTTATCGTGAAATCCCAACTATAGGGATCTTAAGCCGGAAGCTTAGACGTGAAGTGGATCCATAAGATTGTTATCTTTCTAGTTATCGCAACGCTTGCCATTGTGCAGTATTACCGTGTGAGCGGAAATCGTGTGATAACGGCAATTACCCCTGATAAATATGAATTTATCGCGACCAGTGATCAAGTTGATAGGGGAGTCAGTACGTCCCAGTTATCCTATGAAAATGGACAGTACACTCTCGATTGTGAACTTAAAGAATCTGAGTATCCGTGGCCTTACTGTGGGCTGTCGATTCGTATCAACCCTGACATCACCTCGGGCCTTGACCTTTCTCAGTACCACACCTTTAGAGTGAACATTGATTACCATGCGGAGGCTGACTCTAGTGGCCGTTTGAGAACCTATCTACGTAACTACAACCCTGCTTATTCAGTTCCTGATGACGAGTACACGCACAAGTACAATGGGATGGAGTTTTCTCCAGGAATCGATGGTGGTGTGATTGAAATCCCGATCAAAAATCTGCAAGTGATGACATGGTGGCTGGCTGACAACGACATTGCGTTAGAGCATTCGGCCCCTGAATTTTCGAATGTGAATATGGTCGAGTTTGCTACTGCGTCTGGAGCGAAACTCGGTCACCACAGAATCGTCATCCGCAGTATTGAGTTCGAAGGTTCGTATATCACCGCAGAAAGCTTGTTCATGATCCTACTGTTTGTGTGGGTGGGGACGGGCACCGTATTCTTGCTGTCAGAGTTAAACCGTTCAAGAAAACGCATGGTGATCGCAGAGAAAAGACATCACCACTTAAAGAACGTCAATCGCGCACTGAGAGAACAGAATTTTGAATTTTCAGAGATGGCCCATCGTGATGAGTTAACCGGAATACTAAACCGCCACGCGATTCGTGATTGGTTGAAAATGCAGTCACAACATGTGAAGCAAGGACATGGCAAGCTGGGTATGTTGTATCTCGATATCGACTACTTCAAGAGTGTAAATGACAAGTACGGACATCAAATGGGTGACCATATTTTACGCGAGTTCAGCATGGTGGTGGGCAGTTCGATCAGCGCTACCGACAAGTTGGTGAGATGGGGTGGTGAAGAGTTCATTGTTTTTTGCCCTGAGACCGAAGCCGGAGAGGCGCAGATAAAAGCTGAACGCATTCGATTATTGGTTAGCCAGCACCTTTGGGTTCATGGCGATCCGCTGACATGCAGTATCGGTGTTGCCGAGATGAAGCAAGAGCGAGTGACAGAGACCATTGCTCGCGCTGATGAAGCTTTATATCAAGCAAAGCATTCAGGTCGAAACCAGGTGATCTTGAGTCACTAATCTGAAAATTGTTTTGATGAGTTTATAAGCCACACGTGCATAGGTGACGTGTGGCGTTTTTATGGTTCTTCTCCCAAAAGCCAAAACAAAAAAGGTGGCGCGGGGCCACCAAAAGGGAAAGCGTTTCTTGTTTTTATATGCCCGTTCAGTGCTTGCTTACGCTGAACGGGCATTTTTGTCTTGGTTAAACCGGGGGAAGTTCAACCAGTTTAGGGGAGCATTCCTGTAAGCATGCGCTTATAGAACGTTAGTGTTTACCAGAAGATCCAAGCGAACAGAGTCAGAACTAGGATACAAACTAGGTTCAACACCATACCGATTCGCATCATCTCTTTCTGCTTGATGTGACCCGAGCCAAACACGATTGCGTTTGGTGGTGTTGCAACAGGAAGCATGAAGGCACAAGACGCAGCAACAGCGATCAGTGCAGACAAAATAACTGGCGACATACCAAGTGCTTCAGCGATGGTTGCGAATACTGGCACCAGAAGTGCTGCACTCGCTGTGTTACTCGCAAATTCCGTTAGGAATACCACGAACGCTACCACGGCTAGAATCGTAAGCAGTACGCCAGCTGTTTCTAAAAATCCGCTTAGTGAGTGTGCTAAGAATACGCTGGTTCCTGTCGCTTTTAGAATGTTACTTAAGCAGATACCACCACCGAATAGGATAAGCACACCCCAGTCCGTTGTCTTCTCAACGTCTTTCCATTCCACCGCTCTAGAAGCGCCAAGCAGTACAATTGCGCCAATCGCTACTAAGCTATCAAATTTAGAGAATCCGCCAATCATTGCGTTGATTGGTTTACCGAATATCCAAAGCGTTACGGTTAGAAGGAAGATAGACAGTGTGATTTTCTTGCTGTTTGTCCACTCAACTGGGGCATGGTCTAGCTCGAATTTGTGGTCAAGCTTCGGCTTAGTCATCACGTAAAGAATAATCATCGCGATTGGAAGTAAGATCATTGAGATAGGTAGGCCAAGTGCCATCCACTCTGTGAAGCTTAAGCCAACTTCTGCCGCCGCAATTGCGTTTGGTGGGCTACCAACTAAGGTTGCGATGCCACCGATTGAAGCACAGTAAGCAATACCCAGTAGCACGAACACGTAGGTGTTGCGGTCTTCACTTTGGTCAACCTTGTTCATGATGCCAAGAACAAGGGGAAGCATCATTGCTGTGGTAGCTGTGTTTGAGATCCACATTGATAGACCTGCACTCACACCGAACAACATGAACACCGCCACCGACATTCTGCCTTTTGCTATCAGCAGTACTTTGTCAGCTATCGCTTTATCTAGCTCTTGCTTGTTCAGTGCGGCTGCCAATGCGAAGCCACCCATGAATAAGAAGATGATTGGGTTTGAAAAGTTAGCCAGCGCTGCGGGCGTGTTGAATACACCAAACAAGACAGCCAATAGGGGAACGAGCAAAGCGGTGATGCTGACGTGAATAGCTTCTGTTAACCATAGAATGGCAACGAACACGAGAATACTCAAACCAGTATTGACTTGTGATTCGAAAGGAAGGGTGTTGAGCAAGAGTGCGAATAGCGTGAAATTACCAATTAATATCATGCTGTTGCGGGTGAACAACCAGTGTTTCAGTGTAGTAACAAGTGCCGTCATAAGACGCTCCTTTTGTTATCCTCGTTTTATTGGTGCACGACTTCATTGAGTCGTGCTTATTATTTTCGAGGTATATAGCTTGATGTAGGGTCAGACTTTGTTGGGAGAATGTTACTTAAGTTAATAAAGGCGTGTTGGTGTGTTTTTGTGTAACAGTGGGGAAATGTGAGGCAACAAATTCAAAATGTGTAGTTTTCTACACATCTGTCTCTGCTGGGTCTGCAATAGGGTTTGTTGTAGGATCTACAACAGGGTTTACAGAGGGGTCAGTCATAGGGTTTGGAATCGGAAATGATTCCGGTTTTGGACTCGATTGAATGGGCTCTTTAGGTCCAAGGAACTTTGGCGTTGTCCCCATAATATACAAATCTAAGAAGGCTTTGGTACGCGCAAAAACTTCACGCAAACGGATAGAGGTGCCTGAATGATGAGTAGGGCCTGAAACCGCTAAACATTGTGCATGAATATCGTAAGAATTAGCGATAAATAGTGCTCTTTCACAGTGGAATTTCTGAGTAATGATCAGGAAGTTGTCGGTGTCGAAGATCTTTTTAGCGCGAACAATCGAGTCTAAGGTTCTAAAGCCTGCGTAATCGAGGTTAATGCGTTCATCGGGTACACCCGCTTTCAGCAAGTCGCGTTTCATCGTCCACGGCTCATTGTAAGAGCGATGAGCGTTATCACCACTTAACAGAAACTGGTCGACTTTTTCACGGTCGAACAGCTCAATCGCGGCTTCGATTCGGTGCTTATAATAGTCGTTGAGTGTTCGACCCAAATATTTGCTCGTGCCAAGCACAACGGCGACCTCAAGCTCGGGCACTTCATCTATATCGTAGATGATGCGATCTTCCGCTTGCCATGAAACCCAATAATCGATCGCAATAACCGCAGCGCTGCCTACTAAGAACACGAGGAAAGCGCCAAACAGAAAACCTTGCAGTTTTTTGTAAGCTTTTTTTATGTAGCTACGGATAATGTGAGAATCAAATTTCACTCTCGGTATGGTCCTTTCACTGAGCATTAATTTTTGAGTGCTCGATAATACCAAATAAAAATGAGAAAAATCAGTTAAAAAGACAAGACAGTTTAAAGAAAAAAGCCCCTGCAATTGCAGAGGCTCATATAAGAGTCGTTAACGCTCTTTATTCCAAGCGCAGTACGCTTTATTAGAATGCCGTGCGCTTGTAGCGACGGTAAACTGGCTGCCAGAAGTGCTGGTCAATCGCTTGTTGCAGTGCTTCTTCAGTGATCTCTAGAGCAACGCCCTGTTCAATCGCCTTTTTACCTACCGCAAGAGCAATTTTCTTAGATACCGTGTGGATCTCTTCCAATGGTGGAAGTAGAGCACCTGTGCCATTGATTGCTAGTGGAGAACACGTAGCAAGTGCACGGCTTGATTCCATTAGCATTTCGTCAGTGATGCGTGAAGCATTCACAGCCAATACACCAAGGCCAATACCTGGGAAGATGTAGCTGTTGTTACACTGAGCGATTGGGTAAGTTGTGCCGTTGTGAACGACTGGCTCAAATGGGCTACCTGTCGCAACAAGTGCTTGGCCATCAGTCCAACGAATAATGTCGTTTGGCGTCGCTTCAACACGGCTTGTTGGGTTCGACAGTGGGAACACGATAGGGCGTTCACTGTGTAGGTTCATCTCTTTGATGACTTCTTTGCTGAATAGACCTGGAGCACCAGACACACCAACCAATACGGTTGGTTTCGCGTGGCGAACTACGTCTAGTAGAGAGAAACCAGTGCCATCGCTTTCCCAGTCTTTGGTGTTTTCGTTGGTTTGAACCAGACGCTGTTGGAAATCAAGCAGGTTTTGCATGCCTTCTTGTAGCAGACCCCAACGGTCAACCATGTAAACTTGAGAGCGAGCTTGTGCATCGCTGATACCTTCAGACACCATTTGAGCAATGATAGCTTCAGCAATACCACAACCCGCAGAACCCGCACCTAAGAAGGTGATACGCTGATCTGACAGTTTGCTGTTCGCTGCTTTACATGCTGCAAGTAGAGAACCTACGGTTACTGCTGCTGTACCTTGGATGTCATCGTTGAAACAACAGATGCGATCTTTATAGCGCTCAAGCAGTGGCATTGCGTTCTTTTGTGCGAAATCTTCGAACTGAACTAATGCATCAGGCCAACGGCGTTGAACCGCTTGGATGAACTCTTCAACGAATGCATCGTAGTCAGCACCCGTAATACGAGGATGACGCCAGCCCATGTACATTGGGTCAGCAAGACGTTGAGGGTTGTTAGTACCCACATCGAGTACGATTGGTAGCATGTAAGCTGGGCTGATACCGCCACACGCTGTGTAAAGTGCTAGCTTACCAATTGGAATACCCATACCACCGATGCCTTGGTCTCCCAAACCAAGAATACGCTCACCATCTGTAACCACGATAACTTTAACGTTGTGGTTTGTCGCATTATTCAGTAGGTCATCGATACGATCGCGGTTCGGGTATGAGATAAACAGACCACGGCCACGACGGTAAATATTTGAGAAGTTCTCACATGCTGCGCCAACCGTTGGCGTGTAAATGATAGGCATCATTTCAGAGATGTGGTTTTGAACTAAACGATAAAAAAGCGTTTCATTAGTGTCTTGGATGTTACGAAGGTAGATATGCTTATCCATATCACTTTCGAAGTTACAATATTGTTTGTATGCACGTCCTACTTGCTCTTGGATTGTTTCGGTTGTTTCCGGTAACAAACCTTCAAGGTTGAAAGAACTGCGCTCTTCAGCAGAGAATGCGCTGCCTTTGTTTAGAAGAGGTGTACTTAGTAGAGCAGGACCAGCATAAGGGATATATAGAGGGCGTTTATCGTTGTTCATTGGATGCCTAATATGGGAGAAAGGGTAACTAAAAAATGATAACGGTTTAGTTATTCAATTGTAAATAGTTTCTCCGCGATCTGAGCAAACAAAATGATATTCTTACCTCTGTCCCACACTTATCGAATTTCAACACGATAATTCGTTATACTTTGCTCACACTTTTTCGCTACTCGCCATTTTATGTCATTACTTCCCATCGATGCTTATCAAAACGTATTCCACGAACAAATCGCTAATTCTCACCTTGTCGTAGAGGCGGAAACCGGATCAGGTAAATCAACGCGCCTGCCACTTTGGGCCTCTCAACATGGACGAGTGTTAGTGGTGGAGCCAAGACGCATCGCGTGTACATCACTGGCTAAATATCTCGCGCAGCGATCAGGCGAGAAGTTGGGTAGCAAAGTGGGCTATGCGATTAAGCTTGAGTCGGAATACAACGAGCAAACTAACGTTGTTTTTGTGACGCCCGGTATCGCGCTGCGTTGGTTATCAGAAGATGGATTAGCTAGTTTTGATGTGATCGTGGTGGATGAGTTTCACGAGAGGCGCTGGGACATTGATCTGCTGGTGGCGATTCTGAAACAAAAAGCGAGTCATCGTTTGGTGATCACTTCAGCAACCATTGAGGGTGAACGCCTTGCTCATTATTTGGATGCGAATCGCATAAGCTGTGAAGGGCGAACCTATCAAGTTGAGATTGAGCACAGAGCGAATGAATCCAGAACACTGCCTGATAGTCGACATCTAGAGCAGCGTATCGCGGAAGAAGTGAATCATCAGCTGATCGCTTCTTCTGGCGATATGTTGGTTTTTCTGCCGGGTAAAAAAGAGATCGTGCAATGCGAACAAGCCTTGGCGAAAAATCCAGATATCCAAGTCGTTAAATTGCATGCGTCGGTCAGTGATAAAGAGCGAGATTCAGCCTTATCGGGTCGTAATATCAATACTGAAGGTAATGGTTTGAGAAAGGTCATCCTTGCGACCAACGTTGCAGAAACCTCATTAACCATTCCTGACATTGGCGTGGTGATAGATTCAGGATTAGAGAGACGCACCGTTCAGCGTAATGGCAGAACCACACTGATGCTTAAATCCATATCACGAGCGAGTGCCAAACAGCGAGCTGGCCGCGCGGGTAGGGTAATGGATGGCGTTTGCGTGCGTCTATATGGTGAACATGCGGCGTTAGAGTTAGTCACACCGCCTGAATTGCAGCGTGAAGAGCTGACTGAACCTATGTTGGCCGCAGCATGTTGTGGATCTCCGCTTGAGAGCTTGTCCTTCCTTGACCCTATTCCAGAGAAATCACTCAACAGTGCAACTCAAACCTTGCTGACGATGGAAGCGATTAACGCCGACCATCAAGTTACCGAGCATGGTAAAAAGCTGTATCCGTTGCCGATTGATGCTTTGTATGCCGATATCGTTACTCGAATCAAAACCAAAGCATTAAAAGAGGCGATGGTTGATCTCACTGCGGCGCTGTCCGTTCCTGCTCGCTTGTATCAGTTACCAAACAATGCAGAACATCTTGAAGCGCTCGCGCAACAAGAGAAGGAAGGGTGTGATTTAAGCCTGTTGATTCAGATTGTGCGCGGTCGAGAATATCCGCATTTAGACATCGACCAACAGGCTCTGAATGAAGCTCAAGGATTGGCGAAGCAAATGCGGGAGGTATTTGAACTTCCTCAGCTAGAAGTCGCGTCACGTTTCCAACGCATTGAATTGCTCAAGAGCATTGTGAATCTGCATCCTGAACTGGTGTTTGTGCGCCGACTGAAAAGGAAAGAAGCCTTTGCCAATGGTGTTTTAGAAGTGGTGCTCGGTCGTCAGAACCGTTTCCCTGATAATGCACAAGCGATGTTGGTGTTGGATACTCACAGCTTGCCGGGAAGAGGCGTTAAGCAAACACTGACCTTAGCGACGGTCACGACACCCATTCCTCTTGAGCTTCTCATTGATGCTGAACTAGGAGAGTGGGAGCAAGGCGAAACCGTTGTGAATGATGATGGTGTTTTTACCGAGATGGCATTGGTGTACGCAGGCCGCACGATTACAACCAAACTCGTCGCCGCTGAAGGGCAACTATCGTTAAAACCTATCGTCGACCTTGTGTTAAATGGAGAGCAGCTTCCCGGTTTTGCAAAGGCTCGCACTCAAGAAATCAAACACTGGCAGTTGTATGTGAAACTTGGTCTCGATGAACAAACTAAATACACACCAGAAATTGAGAACATTAACTTTGAGCTATGGTTTATAGAGCAGCTTGAAGTACTAGGTGTTACTGATGTCAGCGAATTGGAAATGTTCGATCATGCAGACATACCGTTCGATGGCATTCCAACTTGGCTCTACTCAGAATTTTCGGAAAAATACCCGTTTGCATTGAGCCTTGCCGACTTGCAACTCGATGTTGAATACTTGCCCGCAAGAAAGCTGATTTACGTCCATTATCAGTCGGGTAGCCGAAAGTTATCGCCAAAACGTTGGGAGCTACCGACATGGTCTGGTTGGCGTATTCAGTTCAAAAAAGCGAGTCGAATAATTGATATCAAATAGATGGATAAGTTTTATCTCTAAAATATTAATCAAATAGATGCATATATGATTTTTCAGTGCTTATTTTGTTACAAGTTTGATTTTTATATGCCTTTTTAACCAATCAAAAGGTCATAAAAGACTATTCTTCTATATCCTATTGCTATAAAGAAAGAGTTGATAGATATTGAGTATATTGTGTTGCCAAAGTGTCGGGGGACATCATGGATAAACAGGAAGAGACGCGTGTAGAGTTCGATTACACAACATTTCTTGGCGCCTCATGCAGTAAAAAATGGACTTTTCTGGAAGCACTCACCACAATTGCGCCAGTGTTCAGTACCGTCTGGCGAGATAGCATTAAAGAGTTGGGCACCCCAGAGGATCGTTTATGGCAGATGGCATTGAAATCAATGTCGACGCGTAAAAGTGATGAGTCGAACATTGTTACCTTACTCAAGCTCGCTAAGCTGGAAGGGATCAATGAGCTCAAAGTGGTGATGCCATATTCACTTGAAGAAGAGCAGATCGAGTATATTGAATCGCGCAGTCATTTAGTGATTGCGGGTAATTCTGGAGAAGAGTTCACGATTAAGCTGTAACTTCAGCTCGCCTATAATCTCTCTCGAGGAATAGTAAAAACGTACACGTAAAAAGGGCCTCAAATATTGAGGCCCTTTTAGTATCTAAAACTTGAGTCTACGAGCTTATTAGCTTTCGAGCTTTTTATTTTGAGATTAAGCGATTAAGCGATTAAGCAATTAGCAATTAAGCGACTAGTCGATTAGACCATAGTCAGCGCGCAGTACATCGATGATCTCTTGCTTAGGATTTTCGCTCAGTACGATCTCCGCACCTGTGATTTTCGCTGCGATATCAAGGTAAGTGCGAGACAGAGACATTAGAGAATCCAGTGGAAGTTCATTGTCACGAGCCAATGCTTCACGTTCTGGCATACGCTCTTTATTCAAAAGAATGTCGGCATCAGGGAAGTAGTTAAGCAAGAACTGACGGAAGCCTTCTTTTGAATTCTCAACGATGTTGCCGTTGTTATATTCCTGAGTATCCCAAATGCGAGATGAATCTGGAGTACCGACTTCGTCCATGTAGATAAGCTTTTCTTTGCCTTGAGCATCGTTGACGTAGCCAAACTCAAATTTGGTATCAACAAAGGTTTGGTCTACTTTTGCTAGCGCTTGGCTGATTACGTTGAAGCCTTCTTTAAGAAGTTTTTCGTAATGCGCGATGTCGCTTGCTTGAGTAAAGTTGAATGCTGCGAAGTTATCTTCGATGTTGTTGCGTGTGATGTTCACATCGTCAGCTTCTGGAACGCCAGGAATACCTTTCAGAATCCCTTTTGTTGAAGGCGTGATCAGTAGCTCAGGCAACTTCTTGTCTTTCTCAAGGCCTTCAGGCATCTCGATACCACAGAATTCACGTTCGCCGTTTGCGTATGCACGCCACATTGAACCAGTGATGTATTGACGACAAATCGCTTCGATCATGACTGGGCGAGCTTTTTGTACAATCCATACGAACGGGTGAGGGATATCAAGAATATGACTGTCAGCAAGTCCGTTGTCTTTAAACAATTTGAACCAGTGGTTAGAGATAGCATTCAGAGCCGCTCCCTTACCTGGAACACCTTTAAGATTCCCTTCACCACGCCAGATACAATCAAATGCAGAGATACGGTCACTGATCACCATGATTGCTAAAGGCGCATCTGGTGCTACATCGTAGCCTTTCTCTTTAATTAGTCGTTGGCTATCTTCTTCAGTTAACCAGTAGACCGAACGAACCTTGCCACTGTGGACAGGTTTATCAGTACGGATTGGTAGGTCATCATTTACGGCAAGAACTTGATCAGCAAGGCTCATTTAGACATTCCTATCTTTTATCAAACGTCATACAGAGAAGTGCGGTGTGCACATGATTAGACGGGCATTATACCCAATCTACTATTTGCTTCCAGAGAAAAAGCAAACGTTTGCTAAATCTGTTGTTTAAATAAAAACCCCCGCCTAACAATCCGCTAAAAAATGGGCGAATTGTAGGGCAGGGGAAGGCAGTATGTTTGGACTGTGTTTTGGCGAATTGTTTCTTAAGTTAAATTAAGTTTGTTAGCTAAAAGATTAAGCTATGTTTGTGGACCATGTTTTTGAGCCAAAATGTTATTAAGCCAACATGTTATTAAGCAAGGTGGCTTAGTGAATACGCTCTGAATTTGCATCCATAAAGAAGACTTCACATTGAAAGCGTAACCCTAATGTTCTTAGGTACTGTTGGCTGAACTGATCAATCGATGCACTTGCAACAATCGCGCTCGCATTCTTAGAGCGGATTGCTTTCTCGACAGTCTCTACCTCAGTCATTTGATGAGAGGCTTTCATATGAATAACGCGGTCGCAGCAAACATTATGTTGCTTAAGCTGCTTAGCCGATGGTCTTGGTGTTTGAGCCGTAAACAGTAACCACTGATGTTGATTGGACAGCAACGCCATTCTTGCAAACAACGCTTCCTCGTTTGAATTTTTGCTTTTACGAGAAACTGATGTAAATGCGCAGTGAACTAGCGGGCTAGAGTGTTGTGCTTTAACGTGTGCTTGAATCATTTTGCTGTCCTTATATACATGCTGTATGTGTATACAGTAGTTTTAGTTGCTTATAAGATCAAGCGTTTTTTGCGGGATTATTGGACGATTTCGTCTGAGGTTATGGATGGTAAATGATTAAATCATTGAAAGTATTCGATAAATTAAATTTGAATGAATCTGCTGTTTTGTATCATAAGTTGAATAAATGTGAGCTTTATACAGGTGTATACACTGGTTTTTGCAGAAAAGTACTGTATATACCTGTATAGAAGAGAGAACAAAGAAGAAAGAAGAAAGAAGATCTAAAACCACAGGCACAAAAAAAGCGCCTTAGGCGCTTTCTTATATTTCACGGTGTTGCTTATCTCAATGTCGCTTGGGAGAGTTTTGCTCTCATTTCCATTTCACCAATATTGAACTGGCGAACATCAATGGTTGCAATATCATTGCACTCGTTACATGCATGATGACACTTACCATCTAGGTAGTCGTGCTTTTTAACTAGGCTTGGCTTTTTGCACCAATCACAAACGCCTTCTATTGTGAACATATTCTCTCCTCACCTGTTTAAGTCAGGTGTATTTTCGGCGCAAATTATGACACAAGTAAGACCCATTAGTTAATAGTTTGTTACCCGTTTTTGAGAGGGGGATCGATTGCAACACCAATAAAATCGATATCTTTGAGATCTAGGAAAATGAAGATGTGTGTTTGTTTACGGTTTTGTAACATTTTGTAAAATGGTTTTTAGCGCATTGTTCAAACGTTTCATTTCTTCGTCACATCCGTGACCATCTGGATGGTAGATCTTTGATAGCTGTTTGTATCGGATCTTGATGCTTTTCTGGTCGGGGATTGAGCTAGGTGTGTAGCCAAATAGCGCGCAGGCCACCTGCAAATTACTCAGACCTTTGCTGTTTTTCTGCTTCTTCAATTCGTGGAACATAGTGTGCAGCTGGCGTTTTTGCTGCTTAATCGTAAGGTCCTTCGAGCTAAGCTGCGCTTCAAGTGATTGTTGTTGCTGTCGCGAATCACCCGACTTTAGAGCTTGTCTTTTTCTTGAGATAACGAGCGTCGCAATAATGCTGATGATTGAAATCAACACGGCCAACGCAGCACCAATCATATAGTCAGAGCTAGTTAGGTTAGAACTGGAGAGGTTAGAGCGTGATGCTTGGTTAGATTGAACGTGCTTAGATACCCCCTGACTGGTGTCTATTTCAGAGTCGATGCTGTCATCGAGCTGTTCTATTGAAGAGATCTGTTTTGCACGTTGCTGGTTGAATTGTGCTTCCAAAATGCGGTTGTAGCCCTCTTCTGCTTGTGGATTATCTTTTAAGGCTGCTTCATACCATAGCTGCGCTTTATCTAATGGTTGAAGGAGGTCTTGTTCTAGCGAGGATTCGTAGAGTTTTGCTACCTCGATAGGTGCGCGCTGGTTACCTTGCAACGCCGCTTTAATAAACCATTCCAAAGCAAGCTTGTTACTTTGTTCAACACCTGTACCTGCCAAGTACCATTCACCCAGTCTAAATTGCGCGTTTGGGTTGCCGTTTTCTGCTGACTGCGTGTACCAATACAATGCATCACTGGTGCTAACAGGAACGTCGACACCCGATTCATAAGCTTGAGCCAATTGGTATTGAGAAACTGGATCTTGAGGTTGTGATTCTAGTGAAAATTCATCACTGCTTGCTGCGTGCACGAAATGTGTGGTGGACAACGGTATCGTGGAAAAGATGAGGGCTAGAAATAGAGCTCTAAGAAATGATGAGGGGGGAAAATTGGACACGATAAACAATGGGACCTCATAGTTAAGTCTAATACGATATGTGGTTGTCAATTAAGTCGTATCTTCTTCGGCGAGTGATACGACTAAAGTAATCACTATCAATACCCTAAGCCAATGTGCATCGGCTCTATGATTTAGTTATCTTTTTAGCTGCCTGGGTACCGCCAACTGGTCGATTAACAGACAATTTACGACCTTTCTTCAAACCAACTTCATAATCGGCGGTGAGGTTTTTCATCGCTTCTCTCAGTTGCTGCTTGAACGTTTCACGGTCGATATTTTTGAATTCTTTATCAATGTAGTTATTGATCTTGTTGTTTGATTCGTCGTCGGGAGTAATGGTTGGTAGCTTTTCAAGCGCACCTTCAACCCAGCCTGAAACAAACGAGTTCACGCGGCGTGTCACTTCTAAGGACCCTGTGCCAGAGCCAGCAAAGCTATTTCTGAATTGGCCGGTGTGTTCATTCAGTTCACGATAAATGATATCGAAAGCGAACGCTGCGAAGATCGCGCGGTCGGCTTCACCAATGAACTCAACACGCTTGAGGCCTTTATGATTCAGCAATACGGCTTCTACGCCAAATTTGGTGTTGATACCGCGAATAACACGCAGCAGTGTAGAACTGATATTTGCAGGTAACAGGTGACTGGACTGAGTTTTCCCCATCTTGATAAATTCAATATCGTCTTTTTCGAGACCATATTTCAGCATCAAGTTATGCGCCATTTTTATCGCATTGGCAGCTTCATTGACGTTCGCAGAATTTCCAAGCTCAAGACACTTGGCAATTTTCTTTAGGGCTTTTTTCTTATCCATCGACAATTTAATCAGTACCGCAAATTTTTAAAAGTCCAACATTTTACATGTTTTCGCGGGTAACAGAAAGGCAAAACTGGTTTGATGAACAAGGAAGGCGGTGAACATTGAACTGCATGAGCCCAGTTGGCGGTAAAAACAAAAACGCCATCAAGCGTATTGATGGCGTTAGTGCCACGTTTTTTCAATATGTCTAGAGCATTCGTAAACTAGATACCCAGTTCATCGAGTAGATCTGCCGCAGAATCATTGCCAGAGCTTTGAGCTGGCTTGTTCGCTTCTTGCATTTTTTTCTGAGTCGCCTCAAGAATGCTATCTGGACATTCGTCTTCTGCGATTTCAAATTCTTCTAATTGAATGAACTCAGTCTTATCCATCGCAAGCTCAAGGTAGAAGATGTTGTTATTAGCGGTAGAGAAGGTCACACGACGAGCTTGTGGACGGTCGAGATTGGTATCAACAGAAAGGTTAACTTGCTTGTTCAGAGCCAGCATTTTCGGTTGGTTTTGTGTGATGTTGGTTTGCAGCTCTTTGCGGATTTTATTGGTGAAATCGCCAACTAATTGGTTCATCAACTCACCCAATACATCACCCACTTCGTCTGAAGTATGAAGCACAGCAAGCTCGTTTTCAGGCATGCCCATATTGCGCATGTAATTGGTGTAGATCTCTAGCGCTGCTTTGGACGTAAAATTAATAACAACGAGACCAGAAAAGCCGCCGTCAAACAGAACGAAGCAACCAAAATCTGGCTTTAGGCTTGTCTTGTTGATCTTTTGAACCATGGCTGAATAGGACACCTGAGAAGCCGTCGCTGAAGTCAGTACGCTTGAGACTGATTGGCATAGTTTAAGAAGGATATCTTCAGTTGTGACTGTTTTGTTTTTTTTCATTGTGATGTGCTCGTGGAGATGTCTTAAACAAAATGTTATTCAGTATATTGTTACTGAATTAAGACGAAAGTGACTATTTCTCCATTCTTGCACTGAGATTCTGATTTGATCACCTTTTTATATGATCTTAATAGTAGTAAAGTGACGAAATTCAAAGAAAATTATTATAAATCTCAGATAACCCAATGCTGATAGGATCAGCGAAGTAGGGGCAGGAAGCAAATGTTACCAAGACTTCAACTCAATGCTGATGTCGATCCAGTTGTCGTACGCTTTTTAGATGAACTAAAAACAGCGGGCTTTACTGGCGACATTGAATCTCAATATTCTAGCCGTTTGGCTGTGGCGACTGATAATAGTGTCTATCAGCAATTGCCGCAGGCGGTCATCCTTCCTAAAACAACGCAAGACGTTGTGCTTATCGGTAAAGTGGTTTCTAAATCCGCTTACGAACGCGTGACTTTTTCCCCTCGTGGCGGCGGTACCGGAACCAACGGACAATCTTTAACAAAAGGTGTCGTGGTTGACCTGTCGCGATACATGAATAAGGTTCTTGAGATTAACGAGAAAGAGGGCTGGGTAAGAGTTCAGTCTGGTGTCGTTAAAGATCAATTGAACGACGCTGTTCGCCCTTATGGTTACTTTTTCTCTCCTGATCTATCAACCAGTAACCGAGCAACCTTGGGTGGCATGATCAATACCGATGCTTCGGGCCAAGGGTCATTGAAGTACGGCAAAACGTCTGACCATGTATTGTCGCTGCAAGCGGTGTTCGCAGATGGTTCATGTCTAGAATCTGATTTATCACGCGGCTTACCTGTAGAGGGTGAATTCGCTCACCATGCACTTGCGGTGACAGAGGCGGTTTGTCGAGACAAACGCGCTCAAATCTTAGATAAATTCCCTCCGCTGAATCGCTTCTTAACAGGCTATGACCTAAAGAATGCAATCAACGAACAAGATGACAGCTTTGACCTAACTCGCGTTCTATGTGGCGCTGAAGGTTCTTTAGCATTCATCACGGAAGCAAAGTTAAACCTAACCAAGATTCCAAAAGCGCGCACACTGGTTAACGTGAAATACAACACGTTTGATTCTGCGCTGCGTAATGCGCCGTTCATGGTGGAAGCGAAAGCACTGTCTGTTGAAACGGTAGATTCAAGAGTATTGAACCTAGCGAAGCAAGACATCGTTTGGCACACCGTGAGCGATTTGCTGACTGATGTTCCGAACAAAGAGATGCTTGGCATCAACATGGTTGAGTTTGCAGGCCAAGATGAAGCGGAAGTTGAACAGCAAGTTCAAGCGCTGACTGCACGCCTTGAAACCATGGTTGAAAGCGAAGAAGCCGGCGTGATTGGTTTTCAAGTTTGTAGCGATTTGGCGAGCATTGGCCGAATCTACAACATGCGTAAGAAAGCAGTGGGTCTGTTAGGTGCGGCGAAAGGCCGAGCTAAGCCAGTCGCTTTTGCTGAAGATACTTGTGTACCACCAGAAAACCTCGCGGATTTCATCTCTGAATTTAGAGTGTTACTCGATTCAAAAGAGTTGAATTACGGCATGTTTGGTCACGTTGACGCGGGCGTATTACACGTTCGTCCAGCATTGGATCTGTGTGACCCGATGCAAGAAGCATTGATGCATGAAGTCTCTGATGAAGTGGTTAAGCTGGTGGCGAAATACGGCGGTTTAATGTGGGGCGAGCACGGTAAAGGTTTCCGTTCTGAGTATGGCCCAGACTTCTTTGGTGAAGAGCTGTTTACCGAATTAAGACGTATTAAAGCAGCATTCGACCCGCACAACAAGATGAACCCAGGCAAGATCTGTACGCCTTTAGAAAGTGACGCTGAATTGGTGAAAGTCACCGATACCAAGCGTGGTTTCTACGACCGTCAGATCGACGTACAAGTTCGTGACAGCTTCAAGCAAGCAATGGAATGTAACGGTAACGGCTTGTGTTTCAACTACGATACTAGCTCGCCAATGTGTCCTTCAATGAAAGTTACGGCTGACCGACGTCACTCACCCAAAGGCCGCGCAGGCTTGGTAAGAGAGTGGTTGCGTCAACTGACTGAACAAGGCGTTGATATTCTCGACCTTGAGCAAGAAGCGTTGAAAGACAACACACCCGTTAAGACTATGATTGAGCGTGTTCGCAATACGATGAACAAACGCCATGAGTACGATTTCTCGCATGAAGTTCATGAGGCGATGAACGGTTGTTTGGCGTGTAAAGCGTGTGCGAGTCAATGTCCGATCAAAGTCGATGTACCAAGTTTCCGTTCTCGATTCTTGAACATCTACTACTCGCGTTACCAGCGCCCTGCAAAAGATTATCTAGTTGCCAACATTGAAACCATGCTGCCGCTGATGGCGAAAGTGCCAAAAGTAGTCAACGCTGCATTGGGTCAAAAGTGGATCCAAACGGCAACAGCTAAAACGGTCGGTTATGTTGATGCACCATTGATGTCGGTGCCTACGCTCAAAAATCGTCTAGCGAGTAAAGAGCTGCAACTCTTCGATTTACAGTATTTAGAAGGCTTGTCTTCTGAACAGAAGAAACAGCATGTGCTGATCGTTCAAGACCCGTTTACCAGCTTCTATGATGCCGAGGTAATTGAAGACTTCGTCACTCTGGCTCAAAAACTTGGCAAAACTCCGGTACTGCTGCCGTTCAAACCGAATGGTAAAGCGTTGCACATCAAGGGCTTCTTAAATCGTTTTGCACGTGAGGCGAAATCGACTTCGGATTTCTTGTCGATGGTGGCGGATATCGGAATTCCTTTGGTCGGTGTTGATCCTGCTCTTGTGCTTTGTTACCGCGATGAATACGTCGAGATCTTAGGTGACAAGCGCGGCGACTTTGATGTACTTACTGTGCATGAATGGTTAATGCCATCGCTAGGTGAGTTCGAAGCACGCTCAGCAAGTGAAGATATGTGGTACTTGTTCGCTCACTGTACAGAGAAGACCAAGATGCCGAACGCTGAAAAAGAGTGGGGCGCTATCTTTAAGCACTTTGGTGCTGCGTTAACCAGCGTTCCTGTCGGCTGTTGTGGTATGGCGGGAACTTTCGGCCACGAAGTCGATAAGCTACAAATGTCGAAAGACATATATGGTTTAAGCTGGAAGCCTCAGATGCAGGACTTACCAAAAGATCGTTGCTTGGTGACGGGCTATTCTTGCCGCAGCCAAGTGAAGCGTTTTGAAGGTGAGAAGCTTGCTCACCCATTACAGGCGCTAGCAAAAATTCTCTAATACATTTAGCCCAGCAATTGCTGGGCTTTTTTCTAAACTAACAAAGGAATGTTAATAAGGAAAAGTATGAAATTTCTAGAATTAAAAGTACCACCCGTTGCACTGTTCATTATTGTATTCGTAGCATCATACTTCTGCGCTCAACAGTTGAGCCAAGGGACACTGGCATTGCCTCATGGAATGATTGTGTTAGGAATCGGAGTCACATTGAGTGGTGTGGTCGGAATATCCGGCATATTGGAATTTCGAAAACAGAAAACCACCGTTAACCCGATCAAAGTCGAAACCGCTTCAGCCGTCGTGGACAGTGGGATCTTTGGTTACACGCGAAACCCAATGTACTTAGGGTTGTTCATCCTGCTATTTTGCTTTGGCTACTTCTTCCAGAATATCTTCAGTGTACTACTTAGCTTTGGCTTCGTAATCTACATGAATTACTTCCAAATCAAACCCGAAGAGCGAGCACTAGAACAATTATTCGGCGCAGAATATGTTGATTACAAACAAAAGGTTAGACGCTGGATTTAGTGATGATTTGAGTGCTGGCTTAGTAATCGAAATAAAAAAGCCCAGCTTGAGATTATCAAGCTGGGCTTTATTGATCTTGTTCTAGAGCTGATTAAGCAGCGGCTGTGAACTGAGCTAGAAACATCTCTTTGCGTTCGTTGAAGCGGTTTACTAGGTCGTCTACAGAAGCTTGGTCGTATGGCTTAAGGCCACTTGCTACCATACGCTTCACGCCTTTACCTACTACTTCGCCGTCTTCTTTGAAATCGAAGTTCAGGGTCACGATGCCACGTTTGCCTTCAACATCAAAAGTCGCGCCAGAGAATTCAACTTCTGGGTGAGACAGGTCTAGGCGAGTAAATTCAACTTCCATGCTCTCGTAAATAACAAGAGGGCGTTGGCAGTTGATCATCATTTGTTGTTCTTCCATAAGAGGAACCATGATGTGTGGGAAGTTCATGCCAGAGAACTTAACGTAGTTTGTTACCACGTGCTCGATGAATGCTTGGTCGTGGCTCTTTTCACCTTCACAAGACATGTGTAGGTACTCTTTGCCTTTCTCGTCAACCAGTGAGCTTTCTTTCTCACATTTGTTGTCAACGCTAAGCGCAATACCGTTACCCACCATACCTGAAAAATCAAAACGCATTTTTTGGCTGATGCCTTCTTTCTGCAGAAGAACTGCAAACAAAAGATCGCCAGGCACGCAGAAGCGCTTGTTGTCTTCATCGTGAATTGGGTTGAAGTCAGCAGCTACTTTTTTAGCAAAGTGGCTAGCTTGTTCACGAGTGAATTGAAATTGATTGTCTTCAGTAGAAAAGTAAGGTGTCAGAAACATAGTATCGCTATTAGTCATCAAATCTGGGGTGGATTATAGCTAACTAACTTCGATCTAATGGTCTATCCAGTTAACTTTGCTTATATATCAGTCAATTAGATAAATACGTTGGATGGTATGTGGCAGTTTTACAGGGGATATGGTGACTGGCTCAATGCAACAAGGGCTAATCGATAGCCCTTGTTTATATGACGTGTTATTTCACGACTCAGAAGCTACACAAAATACCTTCAGGCATTAAGTGGTTGTGTACAGACAATTTGAGCAATAAGTTAGCTTGCTCGATATCTGGTGAGAAGTAGCGATCTTTGTCGTAGAAGCTGACTTTCTCGCGCAGTATCTGTTTTGCTTCTTCTACTCGAGGAGAAGAGAGATTTGGTGCTCTAAAATCCAAGCCTTGTGCTGCTGCTAAGTATTCAACAGCCAAGATGCCACGGGTGTTTTCTGCCATGTCACGCAGTCGACGACCCGCAAAGGTTGCCATAGATACATGATCTTCTTGGTTTGCCGATGTTGGAAGGCTGTCTACTGAAGCTGGGTGTGCCAGTGTTTTATTCTCGCTTGCCAGAGCAGCAGACGTTACTTGAGCAATCATAAAGCCTGAGTTAACGCCGCCGTTATCGACTAAGAAAGGTGGAAGTTTGCTTAGTGCGCTATCAATCAGCAGTGCCATTCTTCGTTCAGAAAGGCTACCAATTTCTGCAATCGCAAGTGCTAGGTTATCCGCTGCCATTGCCACAGGTTCTGCGTGGAAGTTACCACCTGAAATAATGTCGCCGTCTTCAGCAAATACCAGTGGGTTATCCGATACCGAGTTCGCTTCAACGTTTAACGTTTCTGCTGAATTACGAATTTGCTGTAAACAGGCACCCATCACTTGAGGCTGACAGCGCAACGAGTAAGGGTCTTGAACCTTTTCACAGCAAGTGTGTGATTCACCAATCTCACTCTTTTGATCAAGCATATGGCGATAAGCAAGCGCGGCATCCATTTGACCACGATGACCACGAACGCGATGAATTCGAGGGTCAAACGGACGACGACTACCCAGTGCAGCTTCAACAGACATTGCACCACATACGGTTGCAGACGCAAACAAGTCTTCCGCTGCGAACAGACCTTCTAATGCAAAGGCAGTCGATGCTTGTGTGCCGTTTAACAGCGCTAAGCCTTCTTTCGGCGCAAGTGTGATTGGTTCAAGACCTGCGATCTGCATTGCTTCTAAGCCAGTGATGATCTTGCCGTTGTGGCGTGCTTGGCCTTCACCTAGCAGAACGGTACTCATGTGGGCGAGGGGAGCAAGATCTCCAGATGCGCCTACTGATCCTTTTTGTGGAACACACGGGTAAACCTGCGCGTTCACAAGATCGATAAGAGCGTTAATCACTTTGAGGCGGATACCAGAGTAACCGCGAGACAAGCTGTTAATCTTCAATACCATCATCAAGCGTACGGTTTCATCAGACATGAACTTGCCAATGCCCGCAGCGTGAGAAAGTACGATACTTTTCTGTAGAACTTCGAGATCTTCAGGCGCAATCTTGGTGTTTGCTAATAAGCCAAAACCCGTGTTGATGCCATACACAGTGCGGTCTTCAGCAATCACTTGTTCGACAACTTGCATGCTCGCTTCGATATCCGGGATTGCTGCAGGATCGAGTGATAAGTTCACAGGGCTACGGCTGATTTTTCGAAGTTCAGATAGGCCAAGAAGTCCTGGCTTAAGTAATAAGTTCAACATGTTCTCTCCAGACATTAAAGGCGACGAAGTTCTTCGTTTAGCATAGGTAAATCAAGCTTCTGCTCTTTGGCACATTGCTTGGCAATATCGTAACCTGCATCAGCATGACGCATAACGCCGGTTGCTGGGTCATTGTGAAGTACGCGAGCAATACGCTGTGATGCATCTTCACTGCCGTCACAACAAATCACCATGCCTGAGTGTTGCGAGAAGCCCATACCAACGCCACCACCGTGGTGCAAAGAAACCCAAGTTGCGCCGCCCGCTGTGTTCAGAAGGGCATTCAATAGAGGCCAATCTGATACGGCATCTGATCCATCCATCATGCCTTCTGTTTCGCGGTTCGGGCTTGCTACTGAACCTGAATCTAGGTGGTCACGACCGATAACAACTGGTGCTTTCAGTTCGCCATTTTTCACCATTTCATTGAATGCTTGGCCTAAGCGTTCACGATCTTTCAAGCCAACCCAACAAATACGCGCTGGCAGGCCTTGGAACTGAATGCGTTCACGCGCCATATCTAGCCAGTTATGTAGATGTGGGTTGTCTGGAATCAGTTCTTTTACTTTTTGGTCTGTTTTGTAGATGTCTTCTGGGTCACCAGATAGTGCCGCCCAACGGAAAGGACCAATACCTTCGCAGAATAAAGGTCGAATATAAGCCGGAACGAAACCCGGGAAATCAAACGCGTTTTCTACGCCTTCTTCCAGTGCCATTTGGCGAATGTTATTACCGTAATCCACGGTCGCTGCGCCGCGGTATTGCAGGTCTAGCATCGCTTGTACTTGAATCGCCATTGATTGCTTAGCGGCTTTCACCACTTTTGCTTCATCAATGGTGCGCTCTTGTGCGGCTTTCTCCATCGTCCAACCTTGCGGCAAGTAGCCGTTAAGAGGATCGTGGGCAGAGGTTTGGTCAGTCACCACATCAGGTGTGATATTGCGTTCAACTAACTCTGGGAAGACGTCTGCGGCGTTACCTAATAAGCCAACAGAGATTGGCGTGTCTGACTCTTTAATCATTGCCATCGCTTCATCTAAGCTGGTGGCTTTTTTGTCTACATAGCCAGTACGCAAGCGGTAGTCGATTCGTGATTCATCACACTCCACTGCGATCATTGAGAAGCCAGCCATCGTTGCAGCAAGAGGTTGAGCGCCGCCCATTCCACCAAGACCGCCCGTTAGAACCCACTTGCCGTTTGCTTCACCTTGGAAGTGCTTCTTCGCGATAGCGACAAAGGTTTCGTAAGTACCTTGAACGATGCCTTGTGAACCAATGTAGATCCAGCTGCCCGCGGTCATTTGGCCGTACATCATCAAGCCTTCTTTATCGAGCTCGTTGAAGTGTTCCCAGTTCGCCCAGTGTGGAACAAGGTTCGAGTTAGCGATCAGTACGCGAGGTGCGTTTTTATGAGTCGGGAACACGCCCACAGGTTTACCGGATTGAACAAGTAACGTTTGGTCGTCCTCTAAACGCTCTAATACTTCAACAATTTTGTCATAACATTTCCAATCACGTGCCGCGCGACCAATACCGCCATACACAACCAGTGCATGTGGGTGTTCTGCCACATCAGGGTCTAGGTTGTTCATCAGCATACGCAGTGGTGCTTCTGTTAACCAAGATTTAGCGCGCAAAGTGGTGCCGTGAGGTGCGCGAATTTCGCGAGTCGTGTCGAGACGAGGGTCACTGTTGTGGTGTTCCGTCATTTTGGAATTCCTTCTGTTTCACGTTATATCGTTGTAGTTGTAGTTGTAGTTGTAGTTGTAGTTATCGGTATAGCTGGATTAGTCGCTGGCCATTGCACTGGCAATATCCCAACATAAACGAGCCGCTAATCGAGCCGTTTGGCCATCGACGTCGTAGTCTGGGTTGTATTCCGCTATGTCCGCGATAATGAGTTTTTCACTGTGTTGGAAAATCTGTTCTAGAAAAGGAGCAAGCGCTTCATAGCTCACGCCTCTTGCCGCTGGTGCACTTACGCCCGGCGCAGTAGCTGCGGGGAAAACATCGAGATCAATGGTGAGATAGAGATAATCACACTCAACGATGAATTTTTGTAACTTGATCAGTTGAGCGACTTGATTCACTTGGGTCATGTTGCGGTCGTGTTCATACCACACGCCCAGTTGGTCAGCTTTGTTAAACAGCGCTTTGGTATTGCTGGCGGCACTCACACCAAGACAAGCGTAATGAAACGGCCATTGATGTGCGTGGCAGTAATCACTGATCTGGTTAAAAGGCGTGCCGGAGCTCGGTTTAACATCGGTGATGTCGCTTTCAAATTCACGAAGATCAAAGTGAGCATCAAAATTAACGATGCCGATCTTAGGATTGTGTTCTGATTGAATTTTATTTAGGTGCTCAGCGAGACCTTGGAACGTTGCCCAAGCCACCTCGTGACCACCGCCAAGGGTAATCACTTTGTTGGTTGCTAAGGCATTGGCAATCACAGAAGCACACTGTTTTTGGCTGACTTCTAATTGACCATCATTGCACTCGATATCACCAAGATCGGCGATGTGTGCGTCACTGTGCCAAGCCATATTCGCCAACGCTTGGCGTATCAAGTTAGGTGCTTGTTTCGCGCCCACGCGTCCTTTATTTCTTGCAACACCGGCATCGCTGGCAAAGCCTACCAAGGCGATATCACCGTCAGTCAGCTTGTCACTTAACTCACTACTTTGCACTTGCTTGGTAATGTGATGAACGCGAGTACCGAGTGCGCCATCTTCAAGATCATTACGTCCGGTCCACACAAAGTTATGCACGGTTGTTGCGTTCTCTTGGATAGCGTTGGATTTAGATTGAGTCATGACACACCTCGCCATTAACAATGCGTTTATGCAGGTGAGGAACACCGACTTGATAGCTTAGATCTGCAGGGTGGTCGATGTTCCAGATAGCCAAATCTGCGGCATAACCGATTTCGACTTTGCCTTTGGTTTGTGACTCACCAATGGCAGCCGCCGCGTTACAAGTTACACCGCGTAGCGCTTCTTCAGGCGTCGTACCAAACAGGGTGCAGCTCATGTTCATCATCAGGGTTAAGTCTGCAAAGGGAGATGTGCCGGGGTTTAGGTCGGTCGCGATCGCCATTGGGATTTTGTGTTCACGAAGTAAAGCAATAGGTGGCTGTTGAGTCTCTTTCAAGAAGTAGAAAGCCCCGGGTAATAAGGTGGCGACTGTGCCTGATTCTGCCAGTGCTTTTACTCCGGTTTCATCAAGGTATTCAACATGGTCGACAGAGAGTGCACCGTATTTAGCTGCGAGCGCACTGCCGCCCATATTTGAAAGTTGTTCAGTGTGACCTTTAATCGCTAGCCCATGTGCTTTGGCAGCTGCAAATACACGTTCGGTTTGTTCTAAGTTGAAGCCGATAGATTCGCAGAACACGTCAACGGCATCGGCGAGCCCTTGCCCCGCAGCTTTAGGAATGATCTCTTGGCAAACCAGATCTATGTAACGATCTGGTTGTTCTTTGTATTCTGGCGGTACAGCATGTGCTGCAAGGAGAGTGGTAGTGATCTTAATTCGGCGATGATTTTCTAACGCTTTAGCTGCACGTAACATCTTGAGTTCGTCTTCAAGTGTTAAACCATAGCCCGATTTTACTTCGATGCTGGTTACGCCACTTCTTAGCAGGCCATCGAGTCTAGGTAGTGCCATTTCAACCAGTTCAGACTCTTGCGCTGCGCGTGTTGCAGTGACTGTCGCAAGAATCCCGCCGCCTTGTTTGGCGATGTCGGTGTAAGAGATACCATTCAAACGCTGTTCAAATTCGTTGGCGCGATTGCCTGCAAATACGAGGTGAGTGTGGCAATCAATCAGACCTGGGGTGACGAGCTTGTTCTTGCAATCATAGGTGATGTAATCCTCAGAGTTATCAGTGCTCGGTTGTTCTACCTCAGAATCAAGTACGCCTTGGTTTGAACAAGAGATGGACACGATTTTACCGCTTTCGATAACGATATCTTGAGGGGAAGAGGGCTGATAACCGTCGGATCCCGAACTCATGGAGACCACTCGTGCGTTTTTGAGGATCAAATTCATAATCACCTAGATCTTTGCTAAATATTAAATGTATATACAAATAAATAGGCTAAACGCTGACCCGAATCAAGTTGATGTTGCAAAAATGTGATCGGCGAGCAGGATGATGTTCTTTAATCTAGAAGTATCTTGGAGCTTAATTTGTACTTAGAGCCAGGATGGTAGAGCAATGCAAAGCTGATGAGGCGTTCTTTGCTCCATGTTCTTCTATTCAAAAGAAGGCAAGGCTCTGATTCAGATAGCTTTAGTGACGTTCTGATTTGAGAGTCTGGAATAATGGCTTCAACTGTGTGCTCGATAGCACTTAACGGGCAGCTTTTTGAAAGGTATTCATTAGGTGTGGAAGTTGAAAAGTCTTGCTCTAGGTATTTTGGAGCGGCTTGAGAGTTCACCCAGCGCGCTTCCAATTGAATCGGTGCGTTGTCCGCAAAGTGTATGATTTCACTATAGAACACTTCTGCGTTAATCATCACACCTAACCGTGTAGCCGTGCTTTCATCAGCCTTGATACTATCGTGCTTGATAACTTGGCTAGTATACGTTTGGCCTCGGTCTTTGATCTCTTGCGCTATGTTGTTGATATCAAGCAACGGAGATTGCGCTTTTTCGTCGGGTTCACAAACAAAAGTCCCCAGTCTTGGTTTCCTGATGAGCTTGCCTTCAGACACAAGATCTCGAATGGCTTTATTGACCGTCATTCGACTCACATTGAACTGCTCGGTAAGTTCGAGTTCTGTGGTGATTTGGTAACCCACCGGCCAATGACCACTGCTGATCTTGTCATCTATGAACTGTTTTATCTGAAGGTAGAGCGGTGCTTTCGACATAATGAAACCTTATTTGACTATACAAATAGAGTAACGGAATTTTTCACGATTTCAACATTTCCTCGGGCAATGTGACCTTATTCAACATAGATGGGGCAAATTGCTTGATTCTGTGAGGCAAGTGTCGCAAATTGTCACGCAATAACTATTCGTAAATCAGATAATTAGAAAGGGAAATAATATGTTTAAGAAATTAAAGGCCTCGTTGGGCATCGGTGCAGCAAAGGTTGATACTGTCTTAGATAATATTGAAGTTTTCCAAGGTGGAGAGTTGTCTGGCAATGTTCACATTGTTGGTGGTGACGTTGAGCAACAAATCGACCTGATCAACTTGGTTCTCAACACAGAAGTAAAAGTAGAAACGGAAGATAGCACCAGCTACGAAACCTTTTCACTGGGTCGTATTCAAGCCGTAGAGCCTTTCGTTATCCAACCGGGCGAAACCAAACTGGTTCCATTCCGACTTAAGTTAAATGATGAAACGCCAGTCACCGCGTTGAACGCACAAATGAACCAATGCCATGTGTGGGTTGAAACCAACCTAGATATAGGCTTCGCGATTGACCCTAAAGACCGTGACTTTATCTCCGTACACCCACTGCCAACAGTTGCTAAAATCATCCAAGGCGTGGAAGCATCCGGTATGGCAATGGTGAAAGCTGACGTAGAGAAGGGCTTCTTAAAAGGCAACAACTTTGCTTCTCGTTCGGGTTGTTACCAAGAGATTGAATTTCGCAGCGGCGGTTTCATGAATAATAAAGAGATCGAGCTGTCATTCATCGTTGAAGGCTCAATGGTTCACTGCCTAGCAGAAATCGATCGCTCAATGAGCTTCCGTGGCGATCAATACATCTCATTCAGCTTGCCTGCGAACGCTGCCGATTCAGACATTCGCAATGCAGTTTCAAGAATCATGAGTGCGTAGTTGCCTCTCTGTTAGTAGTGTCTTTCTATTAATAGGTTCAATATGATTTCTAAAGCCGAACTTAAACGTTCGGCTTTTTTGTATTGTAGATAAAGCCAACGAATTAATGATTGAGCTATGGGTAAGGCGTTAGAAGGATCTATATAGAAGAGACATTTCAGTCATATAGTTTTTGTGGTGCTACGGGACTAACATTGTCATTTCATATAATTTCGTTACAATGTTCGGCTACTCACAGATGTGGCATCTGTATTTGCTTCTATGTGGGTATATTTATTATGCATATATCCCCAATCAGCGTACTCGTTGATTGAAAGACATATATTAAACATTTTCATGTGTTGCTTGGTGTGCAACACCACTGTAAAGGACAAATAATGCCAATTATTACTCTTCCTGACGGTAGTCAGCGTCAATTTGACAACCCTGTATCAACTCTAGATGTTGCCCTATCAATCGGTCCTGGTCTTGCGAAAGCTACCATTGCTGGTCGTGTAGACGGCGAGCGTGTTGATGCTTGTGATCTTATCGAAAACGATGCAAGCCTAGAAATCATCACAGCTAAAGATGAAGTTGATGGCCTTGAGATCGTTCGTCACTCTTGTGCTCACCTTTTAGGCCACGCGGTTAAGCAGCTTTTTCCAGAAGCGAAAATGGCGATCGGTCCTACTATCGATAACGGTTTCTACTACGATATCGATCTTGAGCACTCTCTAACGCAAGACGATCTAGAAAAGATCGAAAAGCGCATGAAAGAGCTAGCGAAGACCAAATACCAGGTTGTTAAGAAGAAAGTTAGCTGGCAGGAAGCGCGCGACGCATTCGAAGCTCGCGGCGAGACTTACAAGATTGAAATCTTGGACGAGAACGTTTCTAAAGACGATCGTCCAGGCCTGTACCATCACGAAGAATACATCGATATGTGTCGTGGTCCACACGTGCCTAACATGAGCTTCTGCCAGCACTTCACTCTACTTAACGTAGCGGGTGCATACTGGCGTGGTAACAGTGACAACAAGATGCTTCAACGTATCTACGGCACTGCATTCCACGACAAGAAGGCACTTAAAGCTCACCTTGTGCGCCTAGAAGAAGCGGCTAAACGTGACCACCGTAAAATCGGTAAAGCGCTTGACCTATTCCACATGCAGCAAGAAGCACCAGGCATGGTGTTCTGGCACCACAACGGTTGGACTATCTTCCGTGAGCTAGAAGTATTTATTCGTCAAAAACTGACTGAGTACGATTACCAAGAAGTTAAAGGCCCATTAATGATGGACCGTGTTCTTTGGGAACGCTCTGGTCACTGGGATAAGTACGCTGAAGCGATGTTCACTACTTCTTCAGAGAACCGTGAATACGCTATCAAGCCAATGAACTGTCCTGGTCACGTTCAAATCTTCAACCAAGGTTTGAAATCTTACCGTGATCTACCGCTACGTATGGCTGAGTTCGGCTCATGTCACCGTAACGAGCCGTCTGGCGCACTTCACGGCATTATGCGTGTTCGTGGCTTCACTCAAGATGATGCTCACGTATTCTGTACTGAAGACCAAGTTCAACAAGAAGTTAAAGCTTGTATTGAAATGGTTTACGATACTTACACAACTTTCGGCTTCGAAAGCATCGTTGTTAAGCTATCTACTCGTCCAGAACAGCGTGTAGGTTCAGACGAAATGTGGGACCGTGCAGAGGCTGACCTTAAGCAAGCGCTAGAGGCAATGGACATTGCATACGAGATTCAAGAAGGCGAGGGTGCGTTCTACGGACCTAAGATTGAATTTACTTTGCATGATTGTTTGGACCGCGCTTGGCAATGTGGTACAGTGCAGCTCGATTTTGCATTACCAGAACGTTTAGGTGCTACTTACGTAGGTGAAGATAACGAGCGTCACACGCCAGTTATGATCCACCGCGCGATTTTAGGTTCACTAGAACGCTTCATTGGTATTCTTATTGAAGAATACGCTGGCTTCTTCCCAACGTGGTTGGCGCCAGAACAAGCAGTTGTAATGGGCATTACAGACAAACAGTCTGAATATGTACAAGAAATTACGAAAAAACTGCAAAAAAGTGGATTTAGAGTCAAAGCAGACTTGAGAAATGAGAAGATTGGCTTTAAAATCCGCGAACATACTTTGAAACGTGTACCGTTCATGCTTGTGTGTGGTGACCAAGAAATGGAAGCCGGCGAAATTGCAGTACGTACACGTAAAGGTAAGGACCTTGGCAAATTTAAAGTGGATGACTTTATTTCATACATCCAAGCCGAGGTTTCAAGCCGTAAGCTCAATCTGGAGGAATAGCTATTAAAGGCGGAAGACGTGGCCAACAACCGGCCAAACAAAACCAGCACCGTTTAAACGGTGACATTCGTGGCGTTCGTGAAGTGCGTCTAACTGGCGCAGACGGCGAAGCTGTTGGTGTAGTATCAATCGCTGAAGCGATGGAAGCTGCAAATGAAGCTGGTATGGATCTTGTAGAGATCAGCCCTAACGCCGAGCCGCCAGTTTGTCGTGTGATGGACTACGGTAAGTTCCTCTTCGAGAAGAGCAAAGCTGCGAAAGAGCAGAAGAAGAAGCAAAAGCAGGTTCAGATCAAGGAAATTAAATTCCGACCTGGAACTGATATTGGAGACTATCAGGTAAAACTACGCAACCTGACTGGTTTCCTAGAAGACGGCAACAAAGTGAAGGTAACAATTCGCTTCCGTGGCCGCGAAATGGCTCACCAAGAAATCGGTGTTGACGTTCTTAATCGTTTGAAAGCGGATACTGAAGAATTTGCAGTAGTCGAATCTTTCCCAACGAGAATTGAAGGTCGCCAGATGATCATGGTGTTGGCCCCTAAAAAGAAGTAATTAACGGCTTTGCAAGTAATTGAACCCTGCAGCCTCAGGTTGCGGGGTTTTATTCGCCCTAATTACTATGTTATTAACAACTCAACAATGCGGAGTTATTCATCATGCCTAAGATGAAAACCAACAAAGGTGCTGCTAAGCGTTTCCAGAAAACTGCTGGTGGTATTAAGTTTAAGCACGCTGGTAAACGTCACATCCTGACTAAGCGTACTACTAAGAACAAGCGTCAGCTACGTCCGAACTCGATCCTTCCTAAATGTGAAGTTGCTCAAGTTCTACGTATGATGCCATACGCTTAATTCTTTTTAGTTTATAAATTCGTTTAGTTTAGGAGAAGCATAATGCCTCGCGTAAAACGTGGTGTACAAGCTCGTGCACGTCATAAGAAAGTTCTAAAACAAGCTAAAGGTTACTACGGAGCACGTTCACGTGTTTACCGCGTAGCTTTCCAAGCAGTTACCAAAGCTGGTCAATACGCTTACCGTGACCGTCGCAACAAGAAACGTCAATTCCGTCAACTTTGGATTGCACGTATCAACGCGGCATCTCGTCAAAATGGTCTATCTTACAGCCGTTTCATCAATGGCCTAAAGAAAGCATCTATCGAGATCGACCGTAAGATTCTTGCTGACATCGCAGTATTCGACAAAGCAGCATTTGCTGTTCTAGTTGAAAAAGCGAAAGCATCTCTATAATTTAGAGTTAGCTTAAAGGTTTAAGAAAAGGAGAACTTCGGTTCTCCTTTTTTATTGCCTGTAATTTGGCTTTGCCATACTCTCTCGCATCTCGCATCTCGCA
>NZ_JBFRSX010000060.1:108914-123023 GCF_041473835.1 Vibrio sp. 10N.222.55.A1
TCGCATCTCGCATCTCGCATCCCGCACCTAATTTTTATTCGCTTGAACACGCATTCTGGTATATAAACATTTACCTAACCTTTAAATGTAAAGCGACCGAAATAAATGACCGCACCGACCACTATGACGTTCTTCGAACGTTTTGAAACTGACATCCTATCTGGCAAGAAGACGATTACTATTCGTGATGAATCTGAGCGAGACTACCAGCCAGGCAGTGTTGTGGAAGTATCGACGCTAGAGCAAGACCGTGTGTTCTGTAATCTTAAGATCATCAGCGTTGAGCCAATTTTGTTTGATGACTTAGGTGAGTTCCATGCTCAGCAAGAGAACATGACGCTGCAAGTACTGAAAGACGTGATTCAAGATATCTACCCGGGTATCTCTCAACTGTATGTGGTTTCTTACGAGCTTGTGTAGCCCGCTTTAAATAGAATTTGTTGATCAATACTGCGTCTAACGCAGAGCAATGATAAAGGGAAGCCACAATGAGTGAATTACAGAGCGAAACAGTTCAGCAAATTTTGCTTCAACTTTATTGTCGTGAGCAAAATGAGCAGCCGTTAATCTCTAGAACTGATCTCGACATTGCTCTTTATGATAGCGAAGGCTTTCTAGCGTGGCGTGACACAAGGCGTAACTTTACGGTCAGTGATATCGAGAATCGAGTTTGGGTGAAGAGCTGCCCCGGCGGTTACATCACTGAAGTGCACTTCAATGCTGACGGTTCTTTGATTGAATATCGTTTGTTCGACCGATTTGAAACAACAGGGCAGTGGCAACTAAAAGACGGTTTGTTACACGTCGAGATTCTGAAGGGTGAGAACTGCTACCAGTTTGCTGTTGTGGCTCGTGCTGACCTTAATATTCACTCTGCGGTTGAGTATAAGAGCGTAGAGCTGCATTCGTACTTGAAGCTTGTTCAAGTTGAAAGCTAAACGCTGGTTCGTTTAATTAGCATATAAAAAAGCCAACAGTGATGTTGGCTTTGTTGTCTTCAATCTGACTGAATACTTCTATTAAGCTTCGAAGTTCGCCAATCGAGTATAAAGCTCGCTGTCTTGATCTTGCTTTGCACAAATCGTCAGTAGGTCTTCAATAAAGTACTTCAATGCACGTGCTTCAATTCGGCGAATACCTTGTTGATGTTCTTCAGTTAGGTAGCCGTAGATAGTCGCAGCGCCAAAGTCACCCAAGATCATCTGACCTTGTTCGTTCACTAAAGTGTTGTGAGCGTATAGATCACCATGAGAGACTTTATTGGCATGAAGGTGTTCAAACACATCAATCATCTGCTCTGTAATGCTATTGATTTGAGCAATTGAAAGTTCGAAACCTTCTGGGAAAGTATCACGCGTGCAAGTCTCGAGTGTTGGTGGTAGCCCTAGGTTGTAGTAGCTGTTTGGAATGAGTTCCATCACCAAAGCTAGGTAATCTTGTTCCTCTACTTGGGCGATAGATTTTACCAAGTTGTTATGGTGTCCAGCCTGCAAGCACGCTTCCAGTTCATCATGTGGGTAGCCGTCACTGGTGACTTCGCCTTTAAACACTTTAACCGCCACTTCCTGTGGAAAATCGAAGTCGCTGTTTAGCCAGCTTGCATGCGAGATCACGCCAGATGCGCCTTGGCCAAGTACTTGATTCAGTGAATAGCTTTGAGAGCTAACCGCAGGCACGCTATCTAAGCTGCTAGGGTGTTTGCAAAACGGGTTACCCGCAAACGCTAACCAAGCCAGTTTTGGTAGCTTGATAAGGAACTCTGGGAATTCAGTCAACTGGTTTGCAGACAGGCGAACTAGCTCAAGGTTGGATAGGTTTTCCATGCTTTCTGGTAACACGCGAATCTTGTTACCCGCCAATGCCAGTTTCTGTAGTCGCGGTCTTTCACCTAGTGAGCTAGGCAGGGCCTCAATCTCATTGTCGGTCAGGATTAACCAACGTAGTTGAGTCGGCAGAGATTGTTCGCTAACGGTTTTGATTTGGTTGGTTTTGAAGCCAACCATTTCGAGCTTAGGAAGTGACCCTAGAACATCAGGCAGGTGCGTAAACAGGTTATTCGACGCGAAGATAATACGCAGGTTAGTTAGCTTTGATAACTCGGCTGGTAGGTCTGACAGCTGATTACCTGAAAGGTCTAGGATCTCAAGAGAATCTGCAAGCTCTATGATTTCTAGAGGGAACTCTGTGAGACCTTCTGATAGTTTTAGACGCTTAATACCTTTAAGTTGCCCTGATTTTAATTGTTCTAGAGTATGCAAACCTTAGCCTTATGAATAGATGTTCGAGGCGAGTAGTTTACTTGTCTCAACCGAGAAAGGCGAGTATCCGGAAGAATACTCGCCTAACTAAGCTCAGTGAACGAATTTACGAAGGTTAAAGCTGTATATGGTTTTGGCTAACGCCGATCTCCTCAACAAAATCGCTATCATGACTGACCAAGATGAATGCGCCTTGGTATTCACGCAGAGCCGAAGCCAATATTTGCTTCGAGTCTATGTCCAAGTGATTGTCTGGTTCATCAAGCAAAAGAAGTGGGGCATCCTGTTTATGGCTGACGATCAACATCGCCAGCTTCATTTTCTCGCCACCACTGAGGTGATCGACTTTTCGATATACCGAGTCACGCCTGAATCCAATTCCCGCTAGCAGTGTTCGCGCGTCGCTCTCTGTTAATACAAAGCTATGCGTTATTAAACTATCGAACATCGTATCGTTGGTGTCTAACAGGCCAAAGTGTTGATCCAAATAGACGGTCGCCCCTAAGCGCTTAATCGAGCCTTTATAATTGGCGTGTTGACCGTGAATCGCTTTTAACAGTGTCGACTTTCCACACCCGTTAGCACCGGTTAGATAACACCGTTCCCCTTGTGATAAAGAGAAACTGATTGGCGCACCAGAGCCGTAAATAAGGCGGCAGTTTTCAACGGTTAACAAAGAGCTCTTTTTACTGTTATTACTCTGTTGTAGATACAAGGCCTGTGGTTTTAGTTGTTCCTTTTGTTCTTTAAGAGATTGAAGTTTATGTTGGTTTTGGTCCTTTAAGTTCTTTTGACTAGTGGCTGATGCTCCTTGCGTTCGTCCTGCTTTATCTTTCATCGCATCCAATAATATCTTGGGTTGGCTACCGGACTTTCTGAGTCGATTACCTTGAGACTCACGTTGCTGTGCTTTTTCCTTATTAGCTTGAGCTTGGCGCTCCAGTCGTTTCTTTTCGGATTGGTGATGTGCAATCTGTTTATCTAGTGCATCGGCCTGATTCGACATTTGTTTGAAGTAGTCATCGTAGTTTCCTTTATAGAAACGTAACCCCAAACTGTTGAGATGGTAGATACCTTCCATTTGTCTCAATAAGCTTCGATCATGGCTGACGACAAGTACCTTACCTTCAAACAACTGGCATTGTTCTAGTAGCCAATTGCGTCCGTCGTTATCCAAATGGTTCGAAGGCTCATCGAGGATCAGTATGTCGTTATTTGATACGAATAGCTGATGAAGCTGTAACAGGGCGAGTTGCCCACCACTCAAAGAGCAACAAAGTGTGTTCAAATCACGAGTGATCTTTAATGTACCTAGCAACTGCTGGGTACGTGCCTCTAAATCCCAATCATCGCCAACGATATTGAAGTGCTGCAGTTCACAGCTACCTTGTTCTATGGCGCTTAACGCTTCTAACTTTTCGGTGAGTCCTAAGAAGTCAGCGATGGTGATGTTGGTATCCAGTAGCTTTGATGGTAACTGAGAGTAAAAGCCGATTGAACCTTGGCGCGAAACACTGCCCGTTGTGGGCTGTTTTTGTCCAACGAGCAACGAAAGTAACAATGACTTTCCAGCCCCATTTCTTCCGACTAGGCCTGTGAGGCGAGTGCTCAAATTAAAGGTGATGTTTTTGAATAACCACTCACCAGTATCGAGTTGGAATGAGAGATTATTGGCTAATATAGTCGGCATAGAAATACCTCCCTTTACGTGTAAACGAGTAAAAGGGGTGAGGCGCTTTTCTGTGCAAGCTCCTGCTGGATGCTAACAACAGATCGCCAAAGGCGTTACTTAGATAGATGACCAATGAAAGAGAGAAAGCGGTATTGAGATGGTTCCTGTCTTTGAGGTACTGATCTTAAAGATGTTTGTTTGTCAAAAAACGGATCTTTAAGAGCTTGATTTGTCGCGAAAATAGATGATGAAGTAACGCCCACTAACCCCGAGTGTCCAAATGATTTTTATAAAAATAAATCGGATGTCAGGATGTTAGTACTTCATTATGGCGTTATTCTCTTTTGAAATGATGGTGGGATGGTACTGAAAGAAAGTACTCTGAGTCAATATGTTGAGGTGATCAAATTGTGTTCAAATAATTAAAGCGCCTTTGTGGCGCTTTAGTGATCATTATTGGAAATCAGTTGAGTCTAGAACTTATATCTTTGGGTTTAGAGCTTAGAGCTTAGAGCCTTGGGCTTAAAGCTAAAGCTACTTGGTTTGCCCACCAACGGCGCGCCAACACATATCAAAGCTATCGTTGATGTACTTCGATGTTTGCTCTGGTGGAGACTCGCTTTGTTCAATCAGCCAGTTTGCACAAATCAGAAAGTGGCTATGAATGAAGTGTCTAACAAGGTTAATGTCCAACACCATCAATTCACCATCTTGTTGCCCTTTCAAAATGATCTCGTCTAGCGATGCGAACATCTGTGAAACAATCACTTCTCGAGTTTGAGTCGTTGGGTCGAAATGAACATTGGTGAAGAACTTCATCGCAACCGGATTCTCTAATGCCCACTCAATTCCTGTGATCCACATGAACTTAAAGGTTTGGTAGCGATCTTCTACAGCCACATCAGTGTGCGGTTGAAGGGTCGAGAATAGCTCTAGCTTCAGCTCGCGAAACAGTTCATCAATCAATAGAGATTTATTCTCGAAGTGGTGGAACAACGTCGCTTTTGCCACGCCGGCTGTTTTCGCTATTTGTCCGGTAGATGTGCCCTCTAGCCCTTGTTGAGAGAAGAGCAGGAGTGCAGCATCTAGGATTTTTTGTCTTTTGGTGATCATCTATTGAGTACTTTGAACATCAGTTTCTTGATTGGGTTGTTGTAAGGAGGATGCATTAACTTGGTGAAGTTGATTTTTCCTCTACTTAGAACGGTTTTGGCATGGCTAAGGGTCTTGAAGCCCTCAATGCCGTGATAGTGTCCCATGCCTGAAGGGCCGATGCCACCGAATGGTGCGTCTTCTGCAGCCACATGCACCAAAGAATCATTAATACACACGCCGCCAGAGTGCGTGTCTGATAAAAGCTTGTCTTGGGTTTCTTTATTATGGCTCATTAGGTACAGAGCCAGTGGGCGTTCTCTCTCTGTGATGTAATTGATTGCTTCTTCGATGGAATCATAAGGCACGATAGGCAAAACAGGACCAAACAGCTCTTCTTGCATCGCGAGCATCTCATCGTTCACTTCGGTGAGAAGGTGCGGCGTCATTCTGTGGTTTACATCGTCTTGTGCTTGTTCGGTTACCGTGTGAATAACCGCGCCTTTGGCTTGTGCGTCTTCAATGACACCTTTCAAGCGATTGTATTGGCGCATGTTGATCACTGAGGTTAAGTCTTTGCTCTCAATACCGGCTTTATAAAGCTTCTTGAAATAACGCTTATAGGCTGTGATGAACTCGTCTGATTTTTCTCGCGGCAATAAGATGTAATCAGGCGCTACACATATCTGGCCAGCGTTTAGACTCTTGGCAAACAAGATACGTTCAACAGCGTCAGCTACATCAAAGTCAGGGGCAATGATGGTTGGAGATTTGCCGCCTAATTCCAAGGTAACTGGTGTTAAGTTGTTAGCCGCTGCTCTCATAACGTGTTTACCCACAGCGGTTGAGCCTGTGAAAAGGATATGGTCAAACGGCAGTTGGCTAAATTTAGCGGAAACGTCAGCTTCGCCTTCGATAATCGCAACCTGATCTTCACTAAAGCCTTCGGCCAACATCGCTTTTAAAACTCGGTTGGTCGCTGGAGTAAACTCCGACATCTTGAGCATCGCCGTGTTGCCCGCTGCTAACGCTGTGATCAGAGGGCCTAAAGAGAGCATGACTGGGAAGTTCCAAGGCACGATGATACCAACCACACCTACTGGCTGATAATGCACAGTAATCTTGGCTGGTGTTAGCATCAAGCCGGCTTTTCGACGTGAAGGCTTCAACCACTTCTTCAGGTTTTTATCACTGTAATTGATCTGGTGTAGGGAAGGGGTGATGTCAGCAATTAAGCTGTCGTGCTCTGCTCGATGGCCATAATCTTCTGATACCGCTTCAATTAACTGCTCTTGGTAGCGCATTAATAGTTTTTTCAAGACTGAGAGATCATTTCGTCTCTGATCAAGTGTTGGATTAACGTTGTTACGGTAGTGATCTTGTTGTCGGTTGAATATTTGATCCATGTCGTTGGTGCTCGACGTGTTTGGTTCAAGGTCTAGATTATGGCTCATAGTATCCCCTAAATTCGAAGGCTGACCGATTGGTTGGTCAGTTAAAATTACAAGAAGATTGAACCGAATACAAGATATGCGCGAGAAAAGTTCAAAAATTGAGCGGTTACAACATTGAAGTGAGCGAGTTCTAGTAGGAAGAATGAAGTGTTTATCGGCATCGAATCGCGGGACACAAGCTGTGTTGGTGATAGCGAGAGTTCAGATTGTGAAGTGCTTATATTTGTCACAACTCTGACTTAACCTCACTCAATTTACTAAAAATCTTTTGGTTTCTGCACATTTTTTCTCCCTAATTTAATGTGAGAAATTGCTTTATATTTAATGCGCTTCAGCCTGTTTTTTACCCTAAAACCTTGTAATTCCTTACCTGTCATTTTAAGTCGATCTGTCGATAAAAAAACGTAATCGTCACCACAAATATCAATGGTTGGACTCGCTCTTAATAATATCGGTTAATGCAGCCAACAAATCGTTTTTGAACGCTTTTTGTTGGGTTATACCTCGCTATTCCAAAGAGGTATCTTCTGTCGATGGCCCTATAGTGTGAGGTCTCTAGAATTGGAAAATTCGGTTAATTTGGAACGCATCCGTGCTGAGTATAATGTAAAGCACTGGAGCCAAGGTTTTTATGGAATTGATGATAACGGTGAGGTGTATGTTTCACCGAGCGAAACCGATCATCAAGTCCCACTAAGTAAGATCGTAAAACAGTTAGAGCAAAGAAATATTGGTTTACCTGCTCTTGTGCGTTTTCCTCAAATAGTGCATCAACGTGTGCACAATATCTGTAACGCATTTAACCAAGCGATCGACGAATATCAGTACGACAATCGTTACCTACTTGTTTATCCGATTAAAGTTAACCAACAAAAAGAAGTGGTTGATGAGATCTTAGCGAGCCAAGCTCAATTAGAGCAAAAGCAGCTAGGACTAGAGGCGGGCAGCAAACCTGAACTATTAGCGGTATTGGCGCTGGCTCAAAAAGCGAGCTCTGTGATCGTGTGTAACGGTTACAAAGACAGAGAATACATCCGCCTTGCACTGATTGGCGAGAAGCTAGGGCACAAGGTTTTTATCGTTCTAGAGAAGCTGTCAGAGCTTGATCTTGTTCTTTCTGAAGCGAAAGCTCTGGGTGTGAAACCTCGTTTGGGTTTACGTATCCGTCTTGCTTCTCAAGGCGCAGGTAAATGGCAAGCAAGTGGTGGTGAGAAGTCGAAGTTTGGCCTGTCTGCATCACAAGTGCTTACTGTTATCGAACGCTTGAAAGCCGAAGACCAGCTGGATGTACTTGAACTTGTGCACTTCCACCTAGGTTCGCAAATGGCAAACATTCGTGACGTGCGAAATGGCGTGAGTGAAGCGGCTCGTTTCTACTGTGAACTGCGTGATATTGGCGCTCAACTGAAGTTCTTAGATGTTGGTGGTGGCTTGGCAGTCGATTACGACGGCACGCGTAGCCAATCTTCAAACTCAATGAATTACGGCTTGCTTGAGTACGCTCGTAACATCGTGATGACAGTAGGGGATATTTGTAAACTCTACAATCAGCCACAACCTGTGATTATTTCGGAGTCTGGTCGCTCACTGACTGCGCACCATGCTGTGTTGATCACCAACGTGATTGGTACTGAAAGCTACTCACCGGAAGATATGGCTGCGCCAGAAGCAGACGCACCACTGTTGCTAAACAACATGTGGAAGAACTTCTTAGAGCTCGATGCTGGTAATGATGACCGTGCGTTGATTGAGATCTATAACGACACTCAGAGCGATATTGCAGAAGCGCACAACCAATTTGCGACCGGTATGCTGAATCTTCAGCATCGTGCTTGGGCAGAGCAAATGTCTTTGCGTATTAACTACGAGCTTAGCACTCGCATGAGCACAAAGAACCGTTACCACCGTCCAATTTTGGATGAGTTGAGCGAGCGTTTAGCGGACAAGTTCTTCGTGAACTTTTCACTATTCCAGTCATTGCCAGATGCTTGGGGTATTGATCAGGTGTTCCCTGTATTGCCACTGAGCGGTTTAGACAATGCGGATGAGCGTCGTGCTGTAGTGTTGGACATCACTTGTGACTCTGACGGTACGATTGACCAGTATGTTGATGGTCAAGGTATTGAAACGACTCTGCCAGTTCCTGCATGGAACCCAGATGAACCATACCTGATGGGCTTTTTCTTAGTAGGCGCATACCAAGAGATCTTGGGTGATATGCATAACCTATTTGGTGATACTCACAGCGTAGTGGTCAACGTTGACGAAAGCGGTGAAGCGAATATCGACTACATCAACGAAGGCGACACGGTTGAAGACATGATGCGTTATGTTCATATCGATATGGATCTAATTCGTCAGAACTACAAAGAATTAGTAACGGCGAAAGTACCAGCGCAAGAGCAGCAAAGCGTACTTGAAGAGTTAGAGCAAGGCTTGATGGGTTACACCTATCTTGAGGATTTTTAATGAACGATCTATTTACCAAACCAGATTACTCGCTGTATTCCAATGCGATGACGTTTATGCGTCGTCCATTGGTACAGAACCCAATTGATAACGATGCTGATGTGGTTGTGTTGGGCGTGCCGTTAGATATGGCGACGTCTGGTCGACCGGGTGCTCGTATGGGCCCTGATGCGATTCGTCGTGCGTCTGTAAACTTGGCGTGGGAAGGCAAAAAATTTCCTTGGGACTTCAATGTATTTGAACATACCTCGGTGATTGATGCTGGCGATCTTGTGTTTGATTGCGGTGATGCTGAAGATTTAACTCAGCGTTTAGAAGCAGCCGCTGATGCGATTCTAAACAGTGGTAAAACTCTGTTAGGTTTAGGTGGCGATCACTTCATTACACTGCCTTTACTTAGAGCATACGGCAAGAAGTTCGGTGAGATGGCTCTGATTCACTTCGACGCGCACACTGACACTTACAGTCAGGGCAGTCGTTACGATCACGGTACTATGTTCTACCATGCGCCAAATGAAGGTTTAATTTCGCCTGAACATTCAGTGCAAATTGGTATTCGTACAGAGTACAAGCAGGAAGGACACGGCTTTAACGTTATTAACGCGATGCAAGCGAACGACATGAGCGTGGACGAGATCATTGCTCAAGTGAAAGGCATTGTTGGTGATAAGCCAGTTTACCTAACGTTTGATATCGATTGTCTGGATCCTGCTTTTGCTCCGGGTACAGGTACTCCGGTATGCGGTGGTTTGAATTCAGATAAAGTTCTGAAAATTATCCGTGGTTTGCAGGGCATCAACATGGTTGGTATGGACGTTGTAGAAGTTTCTCCAGCGTATGACCAAAGCGAGATTACAGCACTGGCTGGTGCAACTATCGCACTTGAGCTGCTTTATGTTTGGACGGCAAATCGCCTCGCTAAATCATAGTGTTTGATTGTTAAAAGCGTAACGCTACATACTGATTTTAAAGCCCACTAAGTTTCAACTTAGTGGGCTTTTTTGTTTTGCCGAGCAACAAACATTCTATTCTCGCATCTCAGTAAGTAGTCTTTTCTTGGCTGTGAACTAATAGGCTAAAAGGCTCGTATTCTACGGTCTATCTCATGATTTGTGAGCGAAAAATCATCACATTGATTCTGAGAGGTGTCTCAAAGATGGGACTTGCCTCTGCTTTACTAAGGATGCAGAGCTTACCGCTATTAATGCCCTGTATTCGCTAATGATTTATCAACTTTGTTACTGTATATATTTATAAAACGAAGATGTGTATTTATATTGCGCGCTCATTTGCATATTAATCAGCATCCTACTAACTTTTGACTAGGGTTTTTAAGCCTTGAAAGAATACTTGGATTTGCGAAAAGATGTCTCTTCGCACAGACATGGCATTTTTTATGGGGAAGACTAGGCTTAAGGGTAAGTAAACTATAAAAAAACAGGTGAAATACTTCTCTCTTTTCAAGCCGATTGGGCATAACAATGGATTGCCATTAGATGAGAGCTAAGTATGCGTTCAATTAAAACCTGAAATTGCTATTACAAATAATTTTCACAGCGCTTAAAAATAGTGCTTTGTGACAACGGGGGATGTATGGATATTGAAGTTTCGCGCCAGGTTGCGGTAGTTGAAGCAACGAGTGGAGATGTCGTCGTAGTTAAGCCAGACGGCAGCGCAAGAAAAGTTTCAGTTGGCGATACCATCCGTGAAAATGAGATCGTGATTACGGCCAACAAGTCAGAGCTTGTATTAGGCGTTCAGAATGATTCGATTCCGGTTGCAGAGAATTGCGTCGGTTGTGTTGATGACAACGCTGCATGGGTAGATGCCCCAATAGCTGGTGAGGTTAATTTTGACTTACAGCAATCAGATGCAGAAACCTTTACTGAAGACGACCTTGCTGCAATTCAAGAAGCCATTTTAGGTGGTGCCGATCCGACTCAAATCCTAGAGGCAACGGCCGCTGGTGCTGGACAAGGTTCTGCAAACTCCGGCTTTGTCACTATTGATTACAACTACACACAGACTCAGCCATCGACATTCTTTGAAACCGCAGGTTTAGCAGATCAATCGGTTGATGAAGATAGAGAACAATTTAGAACAATAACTCGTTCATTGGGCGGTCAATCAATCAGTGAAGTGCTCACTGAAGGCTCCATTTCTGATAATACCTACCCCCAATCTATTACAACTACTGAAACGATTATTGCTGGTAGTTTAGCGCTCTCCCCTGATTCTTTCGCTCCAGATGCACTGTCCCTCGCTTCGCTACTCACAGAGCTAAACAGTGATATTACCTCAAGTGGTCAGCCCGTTACGTTTACTTATGATGCGGCGACGAACTCTATCATTGGTGTTCAAGGCACCGATGAAGTATTACGCATCGACATCGATGTTGTTAGTGTTGGAAACAACGCTGAGCTTTCACTGATCACAACGATTTCTCAACCAATTGATCACGTAACATCTGTTGGTGGTGGCCAGGTTTCCTATACAGGCGATCAAATTAACATCACTTTTGATATTCAAGGTGAAGACACCGCCGGAAACCCATTAGCAACACCAATTAATGCGCAAGTTGCCGTGGTTGATGGGGTCGATCCGTCTGCTGAAAGTGTGAATATCAGTAACGTAGAAACTAGCAGTGCAGCAATTGAAGGAACGTTCTCCAATATTGGTAGTGATAATCTTCAATCAGCTGTATTTGATGCTGGTGCACTGGACCAGTTTGATGGGTTGCTCAGTGATAATCAAAATACGCTTGCAAGGCTATCTGATGATGGGACAACGATCACTTTGTCCATTCAAGGTCGAGGTGAGGTTGTTCTCACTATCTCACTAGATACCGATGGTACTTATAAATTCGAGCAGTTTAATCCAATAGAACAAGTGGGCACCGATTCACTGACGTTCGATTTACCGATCACGATTACCGATTTCGACCAAGATGTTGTAACCAATAACATCAACATTGTTATCACTGATGGCGATAGCCCAGTCATTACTAATGTCGACAGTATTAGTGTCGATGAAGCAGGCATCATTGGTGGCTCACAAGAGGGAACCGCGCCTGTAGCGGGGAGCGGAAGTATCACTGCCGATATTTTCGAAAGCGACATCATCGACCATTATGAACTGGAGCCGACGGAATTTAATACGGGTGGCACCTTGGTTTCAAATGGTGAGGCTGTGCTACTTGAGCTGATTGGTGAGATCGGTGGTGTAAGAACTTATGAAGGTTACGTTGAGGTCAATGGAACGAGAATTACGGTCTTTGATGTTAAAATTGATAGCCCTTCATTGGGCAACTATGAGTTTAATCTTTATGAAGAACTTTCTCATCAAGGCGCTGAAGATGCGCTGCTAACTTTTGCATTGCCAATTTATGCTGTTGATGCAGATGGCGACCGTTCTGCACTATCTGGCGGTTCGAGTACACCAGAAGCCGCTGAGATCCTCGTTAATGTTAAAGACGATGTACCAGTGATGACAGCACCTACAGGGGAAACAGTTGTCGATGAGGATGACCTCACTGGTATTGGTTCCGATCAATCTGAAGACACCATTATTAATGGATTATTCACGGTTGATGAAGGCGCCGATGGTGTTGCGAAGTATGAACTGGTTGATGAAGATTTGGTTCTGACTGGCTTAACCTCCGATGGAGAAAGTCTAGAGTGGCAAGCTGTTTCACAAAACGGCACAACATTTACTTATGTTGCTCAAACTGCAACGAGTAATGAAGCGGTGTTCGAGATTATTTTCGATACCTCGGATAACAGCTATCAATTCGAACTGTTTAAACCAATTAAACACCCTGATGGCTCGGGTGAAAACACGATTGACCTTAACTTCTCTGTTGTGGCTGAAGATTCCGACCAAGATAAATCGAATGCGGTCGATCTGCAGATCACGGTGACGGATGATGTGCCAACCATCACTGATACGACGGTTGCGAGTACGTTTGTCGTTGATGAAGATGATTTAGGCTCTGTTGTCGTTCAAGCGACAGGCTCGTTTGTTACCACAGAAGGTGCAGACCAAGCTGAGGTTTACGAACTACGCAATATCTCATCGCTGGAAGCGACGCTATCGTCGGGCAATGAAGGTATTGAGATCACTGAGATCACAGGTGCTGCTAACACGACGACCTACCAAGGTGCAACTGACGCGAGCGGAACGCCAATCTTCACATTAGTGCTGACTGATGATGGTGCTTACACGTTTACCTTGCTTGGTCCTCTCAATCACGCTACGACACCGAGCAACCTCGATACATTAACAATACCGTTTGATGTTGTTGCTGTTGATCGTGATGGCGATGATTCTAACCAATATGTATTGCCAATCGAGGTGCTCGATGCTGCGCCAGTAATGACGGCGCCGACTGGTGAAATGGTTGTCGATGAAGACGATCTTACTGGTATTGGTTCAGATCAATCTGAAGATACCATTATTAATGGGTTATTCACGGTTGATGAAGGCGCCGATGGTGTTGTGAAGTATGAACTGGTCGATGAAGATTTGGTTCTGACTGGCTTAACCTCTGATGGAGAAAGTTTAGAGTGGCAAGCTGTGTCACAAAGCGGCACAACCTTCACTTATGTTGCTCAAACAGCAACGAGTAATGAAGCGGTGTTCGAGATTATTTTCGATACCTCGGATAACAGCTATCAATTCGAATTGCTTAAACCACTTAAGCACCTTGATGGCGCGGGTGAAAACGCGATTAACCTTAGCTTCTCTGTTGTAGCTGAAGATTTCGACCAAGATAAATCGAATGCGATCGATTTGAAGATCACGGTGACGGATGATGTGCCAAGCATCACTGATACGACAGTTGCGAGTACGTTTGTCGTTGATGAAGGCGATTTAGGCTCTGTTGTCGCTCAGGCGGCAGGCTCGTTTGTTACCTCAGAAGGAGCAGACCAAGTAGAGGTTTACGAACTACGCAATATCTCAACGCTAGAAGCGACGCTATCGTCGGGCAATGAAGGTATTAAGATCACTGAGATCACAGGTGCCACTAACACGACTACCTACCAAGGGGCAACTGACCCAGGTGGGACGCCAATCTTCACATTAGTGCTGACTGATGACGGTGCTTATACGTTTACCTTGCTTGGCCCTCTCAATCACGCTACGACACCAAATAACCTCGATA